>NZ_JBHXSA010000007.1:59265-223423 GCF_042716475.1 Streptomyces sp. NPDC058671
GCCCCGGAGCCGGTGCGGGGTCTGGGGGCTGCCTACCTGTCCTACTCGTTGCCTGCCGTTTCGGGGCCCGCGACCCGGGGGGGGCGGGGCGGTGCTAACGTCCCCTCGCGCCCCCCCCGCGTCCGGGGTCCGGTCCGCCGCTACCTGAGGAGCACCCCGGCCCCCTCCCCCGTCGTCTCCTCCGGCAGGGTCACCAGGCCGAGTTCGCCCGGGTGGGCAAGCAGCGGGTGGGTGGGGCGGACGCGGACCGTGCAGCCGAAGGAGCCGGTCCGGTCGAGTTCCAGGGTGCCCGCGTAGGCCAGCCTGCCCTCCAGGTCCGGGCCGCCCACCGGTTTCAGCGGGACGGTCCGGGAGTCGGTGAGGGTGTCGTCGGCGTCGACCCGGCCGGTGACGGCCTGCACCTCGACGTCGTCCGGGCCGAGCGCGCCGAGCGCCACCCGGACCCGGACCACCGGGGTCGCGCCCAGCTCCGCGTCCGCCAGGTCGTCCACGAGGTCGTCACCGACCTCCACGTGGTCGACGGTCACCGTCGGCCAGGACTCCCGGACCCGGGCCTTCCAGTCGGCGAGGTCCCGGGCGCGGGCCGGGGTGAGCGCCCGGCGGGCGGTGGCGGCCGGCACGTACAACCGCTCGACGTACTCGCGGACCATCCGGTCGGCGAGCACCTTCGGGCCGAGGTCGGTGAGGGTGCGCCGGACCATCGCCGTCCAGCCGGCCGGTACCCCGTCGGGGCCCCGGTCGTAGAAGCGGGGTGCGACCCGGCGTTCGATCAGCTCGTAGAGGGCGGCGGCCTCCAGGTCGTCGCGGCGGTCCTCGTCGGCCGCGGCCGCGCCGTCGGCGGTGGGGATGGCCCAGCCGAAGTCGGGCTCGAACCACTCGTCCCACCAGCCGTCGAGCACGGACAGGTTGAGGCAGCCGTTGAGGGCCGCCTTCATGCCGCTGGTGCCGCAGGCCTCCAGCGGACGCAGCGGGTTGTTGAGCCAGACGTCGCAGCCGGGGTAGAGGCCACGGGCCATCGCCATGCCGTAGTCGGGCAGGAAGACGATCCGGTGCCGGACCCGGGGGTCGTCGGCGAACCGGACGAGTTCCCGCACGAGCCGCTTCCCGCCGTCGTCGGCGGGGTGGGCCTTGCCGGCGACGACGAGCTGCACGGGCCGCTCGGGGTGGAGGAGCAGCGCCCGCAGCCGGTCCTTGTCCCGCAGCATCAGGGTGAGCCGCTTGTACGAGGGGACCCGGCGGGCGAAGCCGATGGTGAGGACGTCGGGGTCGAGGACGGATTCGGTCCAGCCGAGTTCCGCGTCGGCGGCCCCGCGCTGCCGCCAGGACGCCCGCAGCCGCTCCCGTACGTCGGTGACGAGCCGTGCGCGGAGGGTCCGGCGCAGCTCCCACAGCTCCCGGTCGGCCGCGTCGGGGCCGAGGCGGCCGACCTCGGGGGCGACCCAGGTGGGGGCGTGGACGCCGTTGGTGATGGAGGTGATGGGCACCTCGTCGGCGTCGAAGCCCGGCCAGAGCCCGGCGAACATGGCGCGGCTGACGGCCCCGTGGAGGGTGGAGACGCCGTTGGCGCGCTGGGCGAGACGCAGGCCCATGGCGGCCATGTTGAAGACGCCGGGTTCGCCGCCGAGCGGGGTCTCGTCGCCGAGGGCGAGGATCCGGGCGGTGTCGACGCCCGGGAGCGCGCCGTCCTGGCCGAGGTGGCGGGCGACCAGGCCCCGGTCGAAGCGGTCGATGCCGGCCGGGACGGGGGTGTGGGTGGTGAAGACGGTGCCGGCCCTGACGGTCTCCAGGGCGGCGGTGAAGTCGAGCCCCTCGCCCTGGAGTTCGCGGATGCGTTCGAGACCGAGGAAGCCGGCGTGGCCCTCGTTGGTGTGGAAGACCTCGGGGTCGGGGGTGCCGGTGAGCCGGGTGTACGTACGGACGGCGCGGACGCCGCCGATGCCGAGCAGCATCTCCTGGAGGAGCCGGTGCTCGCTGCCGCCGCCGTAGAGACGGTCGGTGACGCTCCGTTCGCCGGGCGCGTTGTCCTCGACGTCGGAGTCGAGCATGAGGAGCGGGACGCGGCCGACCCGGGCGATCCACAGGTGGGCGTGGAGACTGCGACCGCCGGGCAGGGCGAGGGTGATCCGGGCGGGGGTGCCGTCGGCCTCGCGGAGCAGGGTGAGGGGCAGCTCGCCGGGGTCGAGGACGGGGTACTGCTCCTGCTGCCAGCCGTCCCGGCCGAGGGACTGCCGGAAGTAGCCGTGCCGGTAGAGCAGGCCGACGCCGATCAGGGGGACGCCGAGGTCGCTGGCGGACTTGAGGTGGTCGCCGGCGAGGATGCCGAGGCCGCCGGAGTACTGGGGCAGGGCGGCGGTGACGCCGAACTCGGGTGAGAAGTAGGCGACGGCGGCCGGGAGGTCGCCGGACTGCCGCTGGTACCAGCGGGGGCCGCGCAGATAGGTGTCGAGGTCCTCGGCCGCGGCCCGCAGCCGGGCCAGGAAGTCCTGGTCGGCGGCGAGCCCGGTGAGGCGGGACGCTTCGAGGGCGCCGAGGATCCGCACGGGGTCGGCGCCGGACACCCCCTCGGGGTCGAGGGAGTCGAAGAGGGCGCGGGTGGGCTCGTGCCAGGACCAGCGCAGGTTGTGCGCGAGGTCGGCGAGGGGTCGAAGGGTGTCGGGGAGGACGGGACGCACGGTGAATCGACGGATTGCCTTCACGTGTTCCACCTTCGCAGGCGAGTACGGAGCGGAGTGGACGCACCACGCTGTGCGTCCGTCGGTTCCGCTCCGACGTTAGGTCACGCGGCTCCGCCGGCGCCACGGCGCACGGGGGGCGGCGTGGCGCCCGGACGTCACCGGCGCCCGGCGCGGAGCTGCACCTCGTAGGGGGAGCCCTGGTTCACGGTCGCCGGGTCCGAGGCGCCGGTGGCGGCGTACCGGCCCGCGACGGCGGCGAGTTCCTCGGCGGGGACGACCTCGTGGATGTCGGCGAAGCCCTGGGGGGCGCGCGCGTGCGCGAGGTCGATGACGGCCTCGGGACCGCGCTCCCGGCCGGCGCGTTGGAGCGTGGTGGTGACGGGCCTGCGCTCCCGCTCGTACGCGGCGAGGCCCTCGGCGATGTCGGGGTGCCCGGCGAGGGCGTGGGCGAGGGCGCGCGCGTCGACGATCGACTGGGTCGCGCCATGGGGGCCGGTGGGGTACATGGCGTGGGCGGCGTCGCCGATGAGGGTGGTGCGGCCGTGGGTCCAGCGGTCCAGGGGCTCACGGTCCACCATCGGGTACTCGTACGCGGAGTCGGCGGCGGACAGGACGTCGGGGACGCTGACGCCGTCGAACTCCCAGCCCGCGCAGTACGGGAGGAGCGCCGCCGCGGGCACGGGCCGGTTCCAGTCCCCCCTGAGCCGCTCCTCCGGCGTGGCGCGGGTCGGCTCCGCGGGCCTCGTGAGCGCCCAGTTCACCAGGACCTCGCGGGTCTGACCGGTCGGCCGGCCCATCGGGTACACCACGGCCTTCTGCCGGTCGTCGCCCGCGATCAGCGTGAACGCGCCCACGGCCCGCGCGGGCATCCGCGACACGCCCCGCCACGCCAGCATCCCGTTCCACGGCGGCCCGCCCTCCCCCGGGTGCAGCGCCGCCCGCACCGCCGAACGGATGCCGTCCGCGCCCACGAGGACGTCCGGTTCGAGCGAGGCCCGGCCCCGGACGGCGCCGTCCCGGTGCTCCAGGCGCAGCCGCGGCCGCCCGTCCGGCAGCAGCTCCACCCCGCTCACCCGGACCCCGGTGACGAGGGCGGCGGGGCCGAGCCTGGCCCGTACCGCCCCCGCGAGGACCTGTTGGAGATGCCCGCGGTGGACGGACAGCTGCGGCCAGCGGTAGCCGGCGCCGAGCCCCCGCGGCTCCCGGGATATGAGGCCGCCCGTGCGGTGGTAGTAGCGCAGCTCGCGGGTGCGCAGGGCCCCCGCCTCCAGGGCGTCGAGCAGACCGAGGGCGTCGAGCTCGCGGACGGCCTCCGGCATCAGGTCGAGTCCGGCGCCGACCGGGCGGATCGCGGGCGCCGCCTCGACGACCGTCACCCGCTCGAAACCGGCGGCGTGCAGGGCGAGGGCGGCGGTGAGGCCGGCGACGCCGCCGCCGGCGATCATGACGTGCGGGCTCTGCCCGTAGCCGGACGGGAAGCCCTGTCCGTACGGGTCGGGGTTGGGGAGGGACATCACGCTTGCTCCTTCGGCGCCGCTACGCGGCCGACGGCCCGACGGGGGCCCCTGCGGGACGGCGCCGCCCGATCGTGCGGCGCACCATGGTCTCGTTCTCCCTGGTCAGGTCGAGGACGGAACGCAGCAGCGCGACCCGGGCCCCGGCGCTGCCCTCCTCGTACCGGCGCACCTCCTCGCCGTACGCCTCGCGGGCGAGGCCGTGGTGGCGGGCGCGGAAGGTCTTCAGCAGGTGCAGCACCCGGCCGAGCGCCTCCGCCGAGGCGGTGAGCGAGGGCGGCAGCCGGTCCGCGCCCTCCCAGCTGACCGCCGCGGACAGCTTGCTGACGGCCGACACCCCGCCCCGGTGCCGGGCGTGGAACGCGCGCCAGGCGGGCGGCGCGTACGGCACCGACTGCCGCAGGAAGGCGTCGTAGGCGGGGTCCTGGCGGTCGCACTGCCACAGCGTCAGGTCGACCGCCCAGAGCGGGACCTGCGCGGCGGCCGGGCCCGGGTAGTCGCGGCCGCCGACCTCGACCTCCTCGAAGTAGGGGCGCAGGGTCACGGCGAAGTACTCCGGCGACACCCGCGCCACGGTGAGGTCGATCGAGTCGACCATCGCCCGCAGATGGCGGGCGATCCGGTCGAGGACGACCGGGAAGCACGGGTCGTACGGTTCGAGGCGGGCGAGCCGCTCGCAGTCGTCGAGCGCCCGGCCCAGGCCGGGGAGCACCGTCCGTACGGCTTCCTGGAGCGATACCTCCGCCGGGTGACCGGTGTACGAGCGGCGGCGGGGGCCCGCCGGGTTCCACGTCGTGTAGTGGTGGACGGTGTCCCGGGGCACCATGTCGGTGCGCAGGCCCAGGAGTTCGAGGACGGGCAGGGCCTCCGGTACGACGGCGAGCGGCTGCACACCGTGCCGCCTCAGCGATCCGAGCAGGATGCCCAGGTCCCGCATCGCCGCGAGCGCCGCCCCGACGCTCCACTCGGCGGCCCGGTCCAGGTCCGGCACCAGGGCGCGCAGTGCGACGGTCAGCGCGGCCGCGTCGGCGTCCGCGTTCATCGCGGGCACCGCGGCGAGCAGGGCGTCGGCGCCGAGGGGGTCGGCGGCGCGGATGTCCTCGGTCGTGTGAAGCGGTTCGCCGGACACGACGGTGCTCCTCCTTCTTCGGGGCTGCGGCGGGTGGGCTGCGGCGGGCGCGTCGCGGCTCCGCCGGTCCCGAGACTGTCCGGCGCGTCCCGTCGGGGCAATGAGCGTCCGGCCAGGGGTCCTTAAGATCCGTCCAGACGGCCCCGAAGATGTCAGGTCGGTTGACCTGGAGCCGTTCAGGCGGCCCCGACGGCTCCCGCGCGGTACTCCCCCGGGGTCACCCCGAACCACTTGCGGAAGGCGAGGTGGAAGCCGACGGCGCTCTGGTAGCCGACGCGCGCGGGCACCGCCGACTGCGGGAGGGAGGTCTCGGCGAGCAGCCGGCCGGCCTCCCGCATGCGGCGGGCGGCGAGGTACCGGGCCGGCGACTCGCCGACCAGGTCGCGGAAGGCGGCGGTGAACGCGGACCGGGACATGCCGACCTCGCGGGCGATGCAGTCGATCGTCCACGGCTCGGCGAACCGGGTGGCCATCGTCACGACCGCCCTGCTGATCCCGGGGTGCCGGAGCAGGGGCGGGGAGGCCGGGGTCCCGGCGAGTTCGCGGAGCAGCGGGCGGAGCGCGAGGACGAGGGCCATCTCGAAGGCCCGCAGGGTGATGAGCCGGCCTCCGGGGCCGACGGGCCGGTCGGGGGAGGCGAGGAGCCGCAGGGTGTCGCGGAGCAGCGGCTCGCGGTCGACCTGGGGGCTGTCGAGGACGAGCGCCCGGGGCAGGGAGGTGCAGAGGCCGGTGGCGGCGTCGGCGTCGTAGCGGAGCCCGGCGGAGAGCAGCCGGCTCTCGGGTCCGCTGCCGTCGACGACGATCTCGCCGGAGGTGCCGGGGTGCCGTTCGGGCAGGGCGGCCTTGAGCGGGACGCACTGGCGTCCGGGCCGGTCGGAGAGGCGGTGCGCGGCGCCGGTGGGGAAGACGACGAGGTCTCCGGCACGCAGTTCGACGGGGGGCTCGCCGTCGGTGGTGACCCAGCAGCCGCCCTCGACGACGTAGTGGAGGACGGCGCAGCTGCGTTCGGCGTCGCCCTCGATGGCCCAGGGTGCGCGGACGTGCCAGCGGCTGTCGAAGACTCCGGTGAGCCGGAGGGGTTGGAGCAGTTCGCTCAGCAGGTCTTCCTGTTCGTCGTGCTGTGCGTCGTGCTGTGCGTGACGGTCGGTTCCCACGGTGTCCATGGACGATCCTTCAACTTCCGCCCCGGTCTGTCGGTTGAACGGCCGAAGCCGCCCCGGCGGGCCTGGAGGACGCCGACACGGCAGCGGTCACAGCCTATCGAAGGGTCTCGGAACACCCCTGTCCGGTGAGATTCCGGGGTGCGGTACGAGGAGCTGGATCCGGCCGCTTTCGCGTGCGACCTCGCCCCGCCGCGGGGCCCGGAGACGGCGGGGGTGGCCGGTATGCATCACTCCAGGGCGGATGGTGGCGATCCACTCCTGATAGCGGACGACGACGGGGCGTCGACGGAGGTCCGACCGTCGGATTCCGGCCTCACCCCACAAGGGCGCAGTCTTTTCCTTGTCCGGGTCGTCCGCTTGCCGGTGTGGCTACGCCCTAGTAGTTAACAAAGGGTCTGGATTGCCCACCCGGGAACCGGGGGAAGGCTCCTGCGGTACCGCCCCGAACCCGTCTCCCCATGCCCCCTCGTCATCCGTCTGGACCCGCCATCCGAGTGAACGCGGACAGGAGCGGCCATGCCCGCAACCCGCCGGCCGTCGTCGGAGCTAGAAAGAGCGCACCACCACCCGCACCCCCGTAACCCGTCAGGTGATGCTGTGAATCCGCTCATGGGACGCATTCCCGTACTGGACGTCCGCCCTCTGGTCGACTGCGGTCGGCGCCCCGCCAAGGCGGTGGCCGGAGAGACCTTCGAGGTGACGGCGACCGTCTTCCGCGAGGGCCACGACGCGGTCGCCGCCAATGTCGTGCTGCGCGGCCCTTCCGGTCGCCCCGGCCCCTGGACCCCGATGCGCGAGCTGGCGCCGGGCACCGACCGGTGGGGCGCCGAGGTCACCCCGGACGCCGAGGGTCTCTGGACGTACACCGTCGAGGCCTGGAGCGACCCGGTGGCCACCTGGCGCCACACCGCCAGGATCAAGATCCCGGCCGGGATCGATTCCGAACTGGTCCTCGCCGAGGGCGCGGAGCTGCACGAGCGGGCCGCGAAGGGCGTCCCGAAGAAGGGCGGCGGGCGGGAGGCCGTGCTCGCCGCCGCCGACGCGCTGCGCGACCCGTCCCGGCCGGCCGCCGCCCGGCTCGCGGCGGCGCTCACGCCCCGGGTCGTCGAGGTCCTCGACCGCCACCCGCTGCGCGAACTCCTGTCCTCCTCGCCGGCGTTGCCGCTCCGGGTCGAACGGGAGCGCGCCCTGTTCGGCTCCTGGTACGAGTTCTTCCCGCGCTCGGAGGGCGTGCGGAAGGTGAAGGGCCGTACGGTTCCCGGCTCCTTCCGTACCGCCGCCGAGCGGCTTCCGGCGATCGCGGCGATGGGCTTCGACGTGGTGTACCTGCCGCCGGTGCATCCGATCGGCGAGACCCACCGCAAGGGCCCCAACAACTCGCTGTCGGCGTCGCCGACCGACGTGGGTGTGCCGTGGGCGATCGGCTCCCCGGAGGGCGGGCACGACGCGCTCCACCCGGACCTCGGCACCTTCGAGGACTTCGACGCCTTCGTGGCGCGGGCCCGGGAGCTGCGTCTGGAGATCGCCCTGGACTTCGCGCTCCAGTGCTCCCCGGACCACCCGTGGGTGGAGAAGCACCCGGAGTGGTTCCACCACCGTGCCGACGGTTCGATCGCGTACGCGGAGAACCCGCCGAAGAAGTACCAGGACATCTACCCGATCGCGTTCGACCGAGCCGCCGACAACATGGACGGGCTCGTGGCGGAGACCGTGCGGATCCTGCGGCACTGGATGGACCACGGGGTCCGGATCTTCCGGGTCGACAACCCGCACACCAAGCCGGTGGTGTTCTGGGAGCGGGTGATCGGTGAGATCAACCGGGCCGATCCGGATGTGATCTTCCTGGCGGAGGCCTTCACCCGTCCCGCGATGATGCGGACGCTCGGCGCGATCGGTTTCCAGCAGTCGTACACGTACTTCACCTGGCGGAACACCAAGGAGGAGCTCACGGAGTACCTGACGGAGCTGTCCGGCGAGACGGCGGCGCAGATGCGGCCGAACTTGTTCGTGAACACTCCGGACATCCTGCACGCCTACCTCCAGAAGGGCGGGCGTCCGGCGTTCGAGGTGCGGGCGGTGCTCGCGGCGACGCTGTCGCCGACCTGGGGCGTCTACGCCGGGTACGAGCTGTGCGAGAACACTCCGCTGCGGGACGGCAGCGAGGAGTACCTGGATTCGGAGAAGTACCAACTGCGGCCGCGCGACTGGGAGTCGGCGGAGCGGTCGGGAGCGACGATCGCTCCGCTGATCACCACCCTGAACCGGATCAGGCGCCGTCACCCGGCCCTGCGCCGGCTGCGGAACCTGAGCTTCCACGACACGGACAACCCGCAGGTGATCGCGTACAGCAAGCGCTCCGGTTCGAACACCGTTCTGGTGGTCGTCAACCTCGACCCGCACCACACCCAGGAGGCGACGGTCTCGTTGAACATGCCGGAACTCGGCCTCGACTGGCACGAGACCGTGCCGGTGCGCGACGAGCTCTCCGGCGACACCTACCACTGGGGCAGGACCAGTTACGTACGCCTAGAGCCGGGTGTCACGCCCGCGCACGTCCTCGTCCTGCGACCGTCCCCGCAGACCGGAGGGTCACCCACATCATGACTGTCAACGAGCCCGTCCCCGACACCTTCGAGGACACCCCAGCCAAGGACCGTGATCCCGACTGGTTCAAGCGGGCCGTCTTCTACGAGGTCCTCGTCCGGTCCTTCCAGGACAGCAACGGGGACGGCGTCGGAGACCTGCAGGGCATCACGTCCAAACTGGACTACCTCCAGTGGCTGGGCGTGGACTGCCTCTGGCTCCCGCCGTTCTTCAAGTCCCCCCTGCGGGACGGCGGCTACGACGTGGCCGACTACACGTCGGTGCTCCCGGAGTTCGGCGACCTGGCCGACTTCGTCGAGTTCGTCGACTCGGCCCACCAGCGCGGGATGCGCGTGGTCATCGACTTCGTCATGAACCACACGAGCGACCAGCACCCGTGGTTCCAGGAGTCGCGGCGCGACCCGGAAGGCCCGTACGGCGACTACTACGTCTGGGCGGACGACGACAAGCAGTACGCGGACGCCCGGATCATCTTCGTCGACACCGAGTCCTCCAACTGGACCTTCGACCCGGTCCGCAAGCAGTACTACTGGCACCGCTTCTTCTCGCACCAGCCGGACCTCAACTACGAGAACCCGGCCGTGCAGGAGGAGATCCTCTCCGCACTGAAGTTCTGGCTGGACCTGGGGATCGACGGCTTCCGGCTCGACGCGGTGCCGTACCTGTACCAGCAGGAGGGCACCAACTGCGAGAACCTGCCCGCCACCCACGCCTTCCTGAAGCGGGTCCGCAAGGAGATCGACGACCACTACCCGGACACGGTGCTGCTCGCCGAGGCGAACCAGTGGCCGGAGGACGTCGTCGACTACTTCGGCGACTTCGGCTCGGGTGGCGACGAGTGCCACATGGCCTTCCACTTCCCCGTCATGCCGCGCATCTTCATGGCGGTGCGGCGCGAGTCGCGGTACCCGGTCTCGGAGATCCTGTCGAAGACGCCGGCCATCCCGTCCGGCTGCCAGTGGGGCATCTTCCTGCGCAACCACGACGAGCTCACGCTCGAGATGGTCACGGACGAGGAACGCGACTACATGTACGCCGAGTACGCCAAGGACCCGCGCATGCGGGCCAACATCGGCATCCGGCGCCGGCTCGCCCCGCTCCTCGACAACGACCGCAACCAGATGGAGCTGTTCACCGCGCTGCTGTTCTCGCTGCCCGGTTCGCCGGTGCTCTACTACGGCGACGAGATCGGCATGGGCGACAACATCTGGCTCGGTGACCGGGACGGCGTCCGCACGCCGATGCAGTGGACTCCCGACCGGAACGCGGGCTTCTCCTCCTGCGACCCCGGGCGGCTGTACCTGCCGGCCATCATGGACCCGGTCCACGGCTACCAGGTGACCAACGTCGAGGCGGGGATGGCCTCACCGTCCTCGCTGCTGCACTGGACGAAGCGGATGATCGAGATCCGTAAGCAGAACCGGGCCTTCGGGACGGGCACGTACACCGAACTCCCCTCGTCCAACCCGGCGGTGCTCGCCTTCCTGCGCGAGGACGGCGACGATCTCGTCCTCTGCGTGAACAACTTCTCGCGGTTCGCGCAGCCGACCGAACTGGACCTGCGGCGCTACGCCGGCAGCCACCCGGTCGAGCTGATCGGCGACGTGCAGTTCCCGGCCATCGGCCAGCTGCCGTACCTCCTGACCCTTGCGGGACACGGCTTCTACTGGTTCCGTCTGAAGGAGGGCTGACCGACGGCCAGTTCGTCTCCCGTCCGGTGTGGGGCGGTTTCCCCCGTCCCACCCTGGGCACCCTGACCCACACACGATTCAGGTCCATCCGGGCCTTCTTGCCGGGCCCATACGGATCTTCCCCCTCCGACACGTCCCGCACATCCGGACAGCCACAGCCGCCATCCGGGACACTCTGCGCATTTGAACGCATACGACAGTCAACTGCGCGCCCCGGGGAAAGGACGCGACGCCATGCCGGAGACCGCATCCACCACCCGGGCCCCGGACGCCCTCCTTCCGTCCCTCGCCCCCCTGCTCCACGAATGGCTGCCCAGACAGCGCTGGTTCGCGGGCAAGGGCCGCCGGGTCACCGGATTCACGCTCGAAGCGGCCACCGAGCTGCTGCCCCTGGACGGCCCGGGCCCCGGCCTCCTCCACCTGCTCGTACGGGTCGAACAGCCGAGCCGCCCGCCCGGCACACCCACCGACTGCTACCAGGTGTTCCTGGGCGTACGGAGCCAGCTCCCGCCCCGACTCGCCCCCGCCCTCCTCGGGCGGATCCGGCAGGGGCCGCTCGCAGGACGCGCCGTGTACGAAGGGCTGCGCGACCCGCGGCTCGCCGGCCTCCTCTACGAGCGGCTGCGCACCCCGGGCCGGACCGGCCCCCTGCGCTTCCACGCCACGACCGCGCTGCCGGCCGCGCTCGCGCCCCGCGTGCTCGACGCCGAGCAGTCCAACTCGTCCCTCGTCTATGGAGATTCGTTCATCCTGAAGATCTTCCGCCGGATCAGCCCCGGCGCCAACCCCGACCTCGAACTGCCGCTCGCCCTCGCCGGCGCCGGCTGCGCCCGGGTCCCCGCCCCGGTCGCCTGGTTCGAGTCGGGGGCCGCGACCCTCGGCGTCCTCCAGCCCTATCTGCGGGACTCCCGGGACGGCTGGCGGCTCGCGCTCGACGCGCTCGCCGACGGACGGGAGTTCACCGCCGAGGCGCGGGACCTCGGCCGGGCCACGGCCGAGGTGCACCTCGCCCTCGCCAAGGCCCTGCCGACCCGCCGGCTCGGGCGGGCCGAGACCGAGCAGCTGGCGGCCGCGATGGACCGGCGGCTGCACACGGCGGCGCAGGCCGTGCCCGCGCTCCTGCCGCACGTGCCGGGACTGCGGGCCGTCTTCGCCGCGGCGGGCGGCGCGGCCGGCGGCGACGCGGTGCAGCGCATCCACGGCGACCTGCACCTCGGGCAGACCCTGCGCGGGTCCGACGGCGGCTGGGCCGTCATCGACTTCGAGGGCGAGCCGGCGAAGCCCCTGGACGAGCGGCGCAGCCCCCAGCCCACGGTCCGCGACGTGGCGGGCATGCTCCGCTCCTTCGACTACGCGGCCCGCACCCACCGCCCCTGGAACGCGGAGTGGGCGGCGCGCTGCCGGGCGGCGTACTGCACGGGGTACGCGGAGGTGGCGGGGGCCGACCCCCGTGAGGACCCGGCGCTGCTCCGCGCGTACGAGACGGACAAGGCGGTCTACGAGGTCGTGTACGAGGCCCGGCACCGCCCGGACTGGCTTCCCGTCCCGATGTCCGCCATCGAACGTCTGTCGGCGGGCTCATGACCCCCCGCCTCCGGTCCGTCCGCCCCCCGCCGGCGCCGACCCGTTCGGAGCAAGGGGCGGCGCCGTCCCCGGCCGTCCCGCCTGCGGCGACCCCACCCGCCCCCGTTCGGCCGAGTGTCCCGTCCCCGTACCCCGCCGTTGCGCATCCGTACCCCGTACCCCTTAGGAGGCACCCCGGTGACCGCCCGCCCCGCAGGCAAGACGGCCCGCAGCACGACCACCACCACCACGAAGGCCACGTCCGGCGCGCCCCGGAAGGCGCCACCGCTCGATCCGGGTGACCGGGCCCGGCTGCTCGCCGGGGAGCACCACGACCCGCACGGCGTGCTCGGCGCGCATCCGGTGCGCGGCGGGGTGGTGGTCCGGGTGCTGCGCCCGTGGGCCAAGGAGGTCACCGTCCTCGTCAAGGGCAGGCGCGTGCCGCTGCACGACGACGGCGACGGTCTCTTCTCGGCGCTCCTGCCGCTGCTGCGCAAGGTGCCCCCGTACGAGCTGCGCGTCCGCTACGACGGCGACGAGCTGGCCGTGCACGACCCGTACCGCTTCCTGCCGTCCCTCGGCGAGCTGGACCTGCACCTCATCGGCGAGGGCCGGCACGAGGAGCTGTGGACGGCCCTCGGCTCCCAGCCGATGACCCACGGCGGCGTGCCCGGCACCCGCTTCGCCGTCTGGGCACCGAACGCGCGCGGTGTGCGGGTCACCGGTGACTTCACGCACTGGGACGGCACGGGGCTTCCGATGCGCTCACTGGGCTCGACGGGCGTGTGGGAGCTGTTCGTGCCGGGCATCGGTGAGGGCGCGGTCTACAAGTACGACATCACGCGCCCGGACGGTACGCACACGGTCCGCGCGGACCCGATGGCCCGCCGTACCGAGTGCCCGCCGAACACCGCGTCGATCGTCACCGCCTCGCACCACACCTGGGACGACGCGGAGTGGATGGAACGGCGCGGGGCCCGCCCGCACCACGAGGCGCCGCTGTCGGTGTACGAGGTGCACCTGCCGTCCTGGCGGCCGGGGCTCACCTACCGCCAGCTGGCCGAGCAACTGCCCGCGTACGTCCGCGACCTCGGGTTCACGCACGTGGAGCTGATGCCGGTCACCGAGCACCCCTTCGGCGGCTCGTGGGGCTACCAGGTGACCGGGTTCTACGCGCCGACGGCCCGCATGGGCACGCCGGACGACTTCAGGTTCCTGGTCGACTCGCTGCACCGGGCGGGCATCGGGGTCCTGATGGACTGGGTCCCGGCGCACTTCCCGAAGGACGACTGGGCGCTCGCCGAGTTCGACGGGCGTCCGCTGTACGAGCACGAGGACCCCCGGCGCTCGCACCACCCCGACTGGGGGACCCTGGAGTTCGACTACGGCCGCAAGGAGGTGCGGAACTTCCTGGTGGCGAACGCCGTGTACTGGTGCCAGGAGTTCCACATCGACGGCCTGCGGGTCGACGCGGTCGCCTCGATGCTCTACCTGGACTACTCGCGCGAGCACGGCGACTGGCTGCCGAACGAGTTCGGGGGCCGGGAGAACCTGGACGCGGTGGCCTTCCTCCAGGAGATGAACGCGACCGTGTACCGGCGCTGCCCGGGGATCATCACGTTCGCCGAGGAGTCCACGGCCTGGGACGGGGTGACCCGGGCCACCGACCAGGTGGGGCCCGGCGGCTTCGGCGGTCTGGGCTTCGGCATGAAGTGGAACATGGGCTGGATGCACGACTCGCTGGAGTACGTGCAGAAGGAGCCGGTGCACCGCAAGTACCACCACCACGAGATGACCTTCTCGATGGTCTACGCGTACAGCGAGAACTACATCCTGCCGATCTCGCACGACGAGGTGGTGCACGGCAAGCGGGCGCTGGTGTCGAAGATGCCGGGCGACTGGTGGCAGCAGCGCGCCAACCACCGCGCCTACCTCGGCTACATGTGGGCCCACCCGGGCAAGCAACTGCTGTACATGGGACAGGAGTTCGCCCAGGGGGCGGAGTGGTCCGCGGACCACGGCCCCGACTGGTGGCTGCTCGACCCGGCGTACGGGGCGGAGCCCGACCACCGGGGGGTGCGGGACCTCGTCCGCGACCTGAACACGGTGTACACGGCGACGCCCTCGCTCTGGGAGCGGGACACGGCCCCCGAGGGCTTCGAGTGGGTGGTCGGGGACGCGGCCGAGGACAACGTCTTCGCCTTCCTGCGCTTCGACGCGATCGGCTCGCCGCTGCTCGCCGTCTCCAATTTCTCCCCGGTGGTGCGGCACGACTACCGGCTCGGCGTACCGGAGCCGGTGGTCGCCTGGACGGAGGTCCTGAACACGGACGCCGGGCGGTACGGCGGCGGGGACGTGGTGGGGCGCGACCCGGTGAAGTCGGAGTCCGTGCCGCACCACGGGCGCTCGGCGAGCATCCGCATGACGCTCCCGCCGCTGGCGACGGTCTGGCTGCGGCCCGCCTGACACGGGGGCACGGCCCCTCGGACGCCCCCGGCCCCGCTCCGTGCGGGACCGGGGGCGTCCCGGGTCACGCCCGCGTGCGGATGATCCCGAGCCGCTGGGTCGCCCGGGTCAGCGCCACGTACAGGTCGTTGGTGCCGTGCGCGGAACCGGCCACGATGCCCTCCGGATCGACGACGAGGACCGTGTCGAACTCCAGACCCTTCGCCTGCCGGGGATCGAGCAGGACCACCGGCCCGGTGAGGTCGGGGGCCGGGCCGTGCGCGACGCCCGGGAGGGCGGCGACCAGGCCGGGGTGCAGCTCCGGCGGGGCGATCACGGCGATCCCGCCCTCGGCCCGCAGCTCGGCCGCCACCGCGTCGGCGGCCTCCTTCACCGGGTCGTCGACCGTCCGGTCCCAGGGCTCCACGCCCGTGGAACGCACGGAGCTCGGCGGTTCGAACGCCGGGTCGTCGGCCCGCCGCACCTCGGCCGCGACGGCCATGATCTCGGCGGGCGTACGGTAGTTGACGCCCAGCCGGACGAGCTCCCAGCGGTCGTCCACGTACGGCGCGAGGATCCGCTCCCAGGTGCCGACGCCCGCCGGGTCGCCGGTCTGGGCGGGGTCGCCGACCAAGGTCATCGAGCGGTTCGGGCTGCGGCGCATGAGGAGCCGCCAGGCCATCGCGGAGAGCTCCTGGGCCTCGTCGACGATGATGTGCCCGAACGCCCACGTGCGGTCGGCGGCCGCGCGTTCGGCGGCGGTGCGGTGGTCGGTCTCCTCGTGGCGCTCGGCGAAGCGTTCGGCGTCGATGATGTCGTGCGCCGAGAGGACCTCGGAGGCGTCCTTGTCCTGCTCCTCCTTGTCCTCGAACTCGTAGGTGCGCGAGGCGAAGGAGACGTCGAGGACGCCCTGCGCGTACTGGATCTGCTTCTGCCGCTCCGCCTCCTCGGCGGCGCGGGCCGCCGAGTCGTCCTCGCCGAGGAGTTCGGCGGCCTCGTCGAGCAGCGGCACGTCGGCCGGGGTCCAGGGCCCGCCGTCGCGCCGGATCACGGCGGCCTCCGCCTCGGGGAGGTGGGTGGGCCCGGTCAGGTAGTCGGCGAGGAACTCCTGCGGGGTGAGCGCGGGCCACAGGGTGTCGACCGCCGCGTACACGTCCGGGTTCGACGCGATGCCCTTGGCGAGCAGGGCGATGTCGTCGGGGCCGAGGAAGTTGGGGCCGCCGTAGGGGTCGGCGCCGATGCGGTCGGCGAGCTGCTCGGCGAGCGCGTCCAGGATCCGGAAGACGAAGTAGGGGCGGGCGAGGTTGTGCGGGAGGGCGGTCTCGCGGGCCTTGTGGCGCGCCTCCAGGGCCATGTCCCAGTCGATGACCAGGTCGCCGTCCTCGTGCGGGACGATGAGCGGTTCGCCGCGCTCGGGGACCTGCTGCCGGTCGCGTACGGCCGCGGCGAGTGCCTCGGCCATGGCGGCGGAGCCCTTGACGGCGGCGGCGCGGGGGGTGTCGGTGCCGGTGGCGCGGACGCCGGGGAAGAGCTCCGCGGGGGTGGCGAGGAGGACGCCGGTCTCCCCGAGGGAGGGCAGGACGTTGCCGATGTAGCCGAGGAAGGCCGGGTTGGGTCCGACGATGAGGACCGCCCGCTTGGCCAGCTGCTCGCGGTGCGCGTAGAGGAGGTACGCGGCTCGGTGCAGGGCCACGGCCGTCTTGCCGGTGCCGGGGCCGCCCTCGACGACGAGGACCCCCCGGTGCGGGGAGCGGATGATGGCGTCCTGTTCGGCCTGGATGGTCTGCACGATGTCGTGCATACGGCCGGTGCGTGCGGCGTCGAGGGAGGCGAGCAGCACCTCGTCGGCGTCGCGGCTCTCGTAGCCGGTGCGGGTGGTGTCCGCGAGGTCGAGCACCTCGTCGTGGAGGGCGGTCACGGTGCGGCCGCGGGTGCTGATGTGGCGGCGGCGGGAGAGGCCCATCGGCTCGTACCCGGTGGCGAGGTAGAAGGGGCGGGCGACCTCGGCGCGCCAGTCGACGACGAGCGGGGTGCGGTTCGGGTCGTCCTCGCGGATGCCGAGCCGGCCGATGTGGTGGTCACGCCCGTCCTTGAAGACCAGACGTCCGAAGCAGAGCCCGCTCTCCCCCGCATTGAACGCGGCGAGCAGCCCGGACTGTTCGGCGACCATGACGTCCCGTTCGAGCCGGCCCTGGTTACCGCCGACCCCGGGGGTGCGCAGCGCCCGCTGGACGGCGGCCTCGGCCTCGTCCCTGAGGTCGTCGAGGCGGGTGTGGAGAGCGGTGATGAATTGCTGCTCGTTCCGCAATTCCTCAGTTGACAATTCGACTCCCGGCGCGATACAGTGCGTTTATTGAACTTCCCTGTGCCTGTGTTCTTTCCGGGCACGGAATTCATCAATATACGCGAGGAAATACCCCGACTGTCAATTCTAGTCGGGGTATTTCCGTATGCCCTGCCGGACGGACACGCTTCCGGGCCTTTCCGGACAGGACCTAGGGCAGGACGTCCTCCAGGTCCTCCAGGAGGCGGCGCTTCGGGCGGGCGCCGACGATCGACTTCACCGGCTCCCCCGACCGGAACACCAGCATCGTCGGGGTCGCGAGCACCCCGTACCGCATCGTCGTCTCCGGGTTGCGGTCCACGTCGATCTCGACGATCCGCAGCCGCCCCGCCTCCTCGGCCGCGATCGCGGCGAGCACCGGCTTCAGCTGCCGGCACGGCCCGCACCACTGCGCGGTGAACTTCACCAGGACCGGCAGCTCCGATCCCAGCACCTCCGCCGCGAAGTCCGCGTCCGTCACCTCGGTCACGCCTCGTGTGGACGTCGTCATCTCCGTCACCCCTACGTCTCGGTCCCTGCGTCGTGTGCGCAGCGGGGCTCCGGGCCGTGCGGCAGCTCCGCCTCGGCCCGCAGCAGCTGGGCGCCCACCTGGGCGCGTACCGCCCGGAGCTGCGCGATCAGCCCGTCGAGCTCGGCGACCTTCCGCCGGTAGACGGCGATCGACGCGGGACAGGAGTCCCCCGCCGGGTGCCCCGCGCGGAGGCAGTCGACGAACGGCCGTGTCTCCTCCAGCTCGAACCCGAAGTCCTGAAGGGTCCTGATCTGCTGGAGGAGCCGCAGGTCGTCCTCGTCGTAGGTGCGGTACCCCTGTTCCGTGCGGCGGGCGGTCAGCAGCCCCCGGGACTCGTAGTACCGCAGAGTCCGCGTGGTGGTCCCGGCCCGCTCGGCCAGCTCTCCGATGCGCATGTCCCCGACCGTAGGCCTTGACGCCGACGTCAGGGCAAGGGGCCGGGGGGCCGGTGGCTCGACGGGGCGGAAGCGGCCGCCGAGGTTTCGACGGTGGCGGGACGCTTCGGTGCGGCGGCCCGGGACTCCCAAGCTCCCCCTTCGGACGGCGGCGGATCAACGTCACACTTGAACCGTGGCGCGAGGGAGGGGGAATGGGCGGACGTGCTGGTCATCGGCGGGAACCGCTATGCCGGAAAGCGCTGATCGCCCTTCTGCGGAAATCCGGGCACCGGATCACGATCCGCAACCGGGGGTCGTCGAACGCGAGAAGGGCGACCCCCTTGCGGGGGTCGCCCTTCTCCCGAGGCCCGGATCCGGCTCAAGGCCCGGGACTCGGGGTTTGGGGTGCGTGGTGCGGGGCCAGGGGGCTCGGGCTCGTGGTCCGGTAGGGCCCCGGGTGTCAGACGCCCGCGCGGGCCTTCTCCTCGCCGTCCTCGGCTCGCTGGTCCGGGACGGGGGCCGGGGCGTGGTCGTCGACGAGGGTCTGCTCGTCGAAGGGGACCCGGCCGGCGAGGACCTCGGAGACCCGCGCCCGGTCGATCTCCTTCGTCCAGGTGCCGACCAGCACCGTCGCGACGGCGTTGCCCGCGAAGTTGGTGAGGGCGCGGGCCTCGCTCATGAAGCGGTCGATGCCGACGATCAGGCCCACTCCGTCGACCAGCTCGGGCCGGTGCGACTGGAGGCCACCCGCGAGGGTCGCGAGACCGGCGCCGGTGACACCCGCGGCCCCCTTCGAAGCGATGATCATGAAGACGAGAAGGGAGATCTGCTCGCCCACCGAGAGCGGGTCGCCCATCGCCTCGGCGACGAACAGCGAGGCCATCGTCAGATAGATCGCGGTGCCGTCGAGGTTGAAGGAGTAGCCGGTCGGCACGGTGATGCCGACGACCGGCTTGCTGACACCGAGGTGCTCCATCTTCGCGATCAGCCGGGGAAGCGCGGACTCCGAGGACGACGTCGAGAGGATCAGCAGGAACTCGCGGCCCAGGTACCTCAGGAGGGACCAGATGTTGATCCCCGCGACCAGCCTGAGGAGCGCGCCGAGCACGACGAAGACGAAGATCGCGCAGGTCAGGTAGAAACCGATCATGATGACGGCGAGCGACTTGAGCGCGGCCGCGCCGGTCGCGCCGACGACGGCCGCGATCGCGCCGAACGCGCCGACGGGGGCGACCCACATGATCATGCCGAGGATGCGGAAGACGAGCCGCTGGATGTGCCCGATCCCGCGCAGAACCGGTTCTCCGGCCGCACCCATGGCCTGGAGCGCGAAACCGGCGAGGAGCGCGACGAGGAGGGTCTGGAGGACCTCGCCCTCGGTGAAGGCGGAGACCAGGGTCGTCGGGATGACGCCGAGCAGGAAGTCGGACGTGGACTCGCTCGCGCCCTCGGCCTGCTTGGCGCCCGCCTCGGCCAGCTCCTTGGTGAGGTGGAGGCCGGATCCGGGCTCCAGGAGGTTGCCGACGAGCAGGCCGATCGCGAGGGCGACGGTCGACATGACCATGAAGTAGCCGAGGGCGAGGCCGCCGACGGCACCGACCTTCGCGGCCTTCCGGACCGAGCCGACGCCGAGCACGATCGTGCAGAAGATGATCGGCGAGATCATCATCTTGATCAGATTGACGAAGCCGGTGCCCAGCGGCTTGAGCTCGACGGCGACGCCGGGCGCCAGGAAGCCGACCGCGATGCCGAGCAGCACGGCACCGATGACGGCCAGATACAGATAGTGGGTCCGGTCCCGACGTGCGGCCACGGGGTCCTCCTCGCGCTGATGGATGTCCACGTCCCGGTGGACCTCCGCGACTATCCATCAGCCTGTGACCCGGGTCACGGTTGCGTACGTTTCGTTCACGACCGAAACGACGCCGGGCCCCCGGCAGGCGGTGAAAGGCCGGACCGGCCGGGAAGGGAACGATTCGGGAACGCGTCGCGCCGCCGCACATTCCGCCGTGCACACTTACCCGCATGCGTCTCCCCCTCCCCCACCCCCGCAGCCTGGCCGGCCAGCTCTTCGCGATGCAGGTCGTGCTCGTGGCCGTCGTCGTGGCGGGGTGCGCGGTCTTCGCGTACGTGACGGACCTGGCGCAGGCCGAGGAGACCGCCCGGCGCCAGGCCACCGCGACCGCCGCGGCCGTCGCCGACTCCCCGTCCGTGGTCACGGCGGTCCGCTCGGCCGACCCGACGGCGGTGCTCCAGCCGTACGCCGAGTCCCTGCGCCGTCACGCGGGCGTGGCGTTCGTGGTGATCATGGCCCCGGACGGCACCCGCTGGACCCACCCCGAGCCCGCGCAGATCGGCCGGACGTACCTCGGTCACATCGAGGAGGCGGCGGCGGGCCGGACGTACTCCGAGACCCACCTGGGGGTGCTCGGCCCCTCCGTACGGACGGTGGCGCCCGTCTTCGACGACGGCAGGGTCGTCGCCCTGGTCAGCGCGGGCATCACGATCGACGAGATCAGCGAACAGGTACGGGAGCAGGTCACCGCGCTGCTCGGCATGGCGGGCGCGGCGCTCGCGCTCGGCGGGGCCGGGACGTACGTGGTCAACGCGCGGCTGCGCCGCCATACGCACGGCATGAACGCGACGGAGCTGAGCCGGATGCACGACTACCACGAGGCCGCGCTGCACGCGGTCCGCGAGGGGCTCGTGATGCTCGACGGGCGGCGGCGGATCGCCCTCATCAACGACGGGGCGCGGGAGCTGCTCGGCCTCGACGACGGGGTCGTCGGCCGGCCCGCGGCCGAACTCGGACTCCCCGCGCCGCTGACGGGCGCGCTGCTGTCCGCCGAGCCGCGCGTCGACGAGACGCACCTGACGACGGACCGGGTCCTCGTGGTCAACACCCGGCCGGTGGTGGGCGGGGAGCGGCGCGGCACGGTCGTCACGCTGCGGGACCGTACGGAACTCCAGTCGCTCTCGGGAGAGTTGGACTCCGAACGCGGCTTCACGGAGGCACTCAGGTCACAGGCCCACGAGGCGGCGAACCGGCTGCACACGGTCGTGTCACTCATCGAACTGGGGCGGGTGGCCGAGGCGGTGGAGTTCGCGACGGCGGAGCTGGAGCTGGCCCAGGCGCTCACCGACCGGGTCGTGGACGCGGTCGGTGAGCCGGTGCTCGCCGCGCTGCTGCTCGGCAAGGCCGCGCAGGCCAACGAGCGGGGTGTGGAACTGGTCCTCACCGAGGACAGCGGCATCGACGACGGACTCGTACCGGCGGCGCTGCCGGCCCGGGACCTGGTGACGATCCTGGGCAACCTCATCGACAACGCGGTGGAGGCGGCCGGCGGGACCCCGCACGCGCGCGTGACGGTCACGGTCGCGGCCCGCGCGGGCGACGGCGAGCTGCTGCTCCGGGTCGGCGACAGCGGACCCGGCGTCCGCCCGGCCGACCGGGACGCGGTCCTGGGGCGCGGCTGGTCCACCCGCGGCCCCGGGCGGGGCATCGGCCTGGCCCTGGTCTGCCAGGCGGTCACCCGCGCCTCGGGCACGCTGAACCTCACGGACGCGGAGGAGGGCGGCGCGGAGTTCACGATCCGCCTGCCACTGCCGGGACGGGGGCGGGGCGCGGGTCCGGACGGTCCCGGCATCGCCGCGGACGCCGTTGCGCCGGCCCCCGGAGGTCGTGACCTCTTGGGCGCACCCCTCCTCGCGGGCCCCGCCACCACCCCCCGCCCCAGGGCGGCGGACGGCGGGGCGGCACGCCCCGTCCCCGGGGCGGCGGACGGCGGGGCGGGCCGTACCGCCCCCGGAACCGAGGTGTCCGCGTGACCGCGCCGCCGACTCTGCGGGTGCTCGTCGTCGAGGACGATCCCGTCGCCGCCGACGCGCACGCGCTGTACGCCGGGCGGGTCGAGGGCTTCACCGTCGTCGGGGTCGCCCACTCGCGGGCCGCCGCCGTGCGGGTGCTCGACCGGACGCCGGTCGACCTGATCCTGCTCGACCTCTACCTGCCCGACGGCCACGGCCTGCAGCTGCTGCGCGCGCTGCGCGCCGCCGGGCACTGTGCCGACGTCATCGCCGTGACCTCCGCCCGCGACCTCACGATCGTCCGCGAGGGCGTGTCCCTGGGAGTCGTCCAGTACGTCCTGAAGCCCTTCGCCTTCGCGACCCTCCGGGACCGCCTCGCCCGGTACGCCGAGTTCCGGGCGGCGGCCGGCGAGGCCTCCGGGCAGGACGAGGTGGACCGGGCACTCGCCACGCTCCGGGCCCCGCACCCGGCCACCCTCCCCAAGGGTCTGAGCGCTCCGACCCTGGAGGCCGTCACCCGTACCCTCCGGGCCACCCCGGCCGGGCTCACCGCCGCCGAGGCGGGCACGGCGGTCGGGATCTCGCGGATCACCGCCCGCCGCTACCTGGAGCACCTGGTGACCGCGGGCAGGGCCGTCCGCGCCCCGCAGTACGGACAGATCGGGCGCCCGGAGCTCCAGTACCGCTGGCTGGACGGCCCGGCGCGCGGTCACTGACGTTCCCTTGATCATCGCGCTGGGTTACCAGCGGGTTCCCACGTTCCTACGACCTCGTACGTTGGGGGAACGCACCGTATCCAACCGTCACCCTCCGCACCTACCGTGGCCTGGTGCACCAACCCTCACCACCCTTCGACGCCCTGGCCGCCCGCCGACTGCGCGAGGGCCTCGGCATGGCCCCCGGTCATGTCGCGTACGGCCTGCGCGCGCAGTACGGACTCTTCGTCGACCCCGACACCGTCGTCGCCTGGGAACGCGGGCGGGCCGCCCCCGGCGAACAGGAGCTCACAGCCCTCGCCGGCGTCCTGTGGTGCTCCACCGCCGACCTGATCGCCACCGCCACCAGCCTGCGTGAGCACCGGCTCGCGCGCGGCCTCGCCGTCGAGGAGCTGGCCCGGCTGGTGGGCGTCTCCGCCCACGCGTACCAGCGGATGGAGGACGAGGGCCGCTGGCGCGGGACCGAACGCCAGACGGCCGCCCTCGCGGAGGTCCTCGGCCTCGGCCCGCGCGCCCTGATCACCGCGACCGGAGGCGACGAACGCCTCGCCGAGCTGCTCCGCGACGCCGCCACGACCCGCTGGCAGGCGTATGTGAAACCGGCGGTGAAGATGCTGCCGCTGCCCAAGCGGTCCCTGGAGTCCGCCCTGCAGCGGCTGCACGCGGAGTACCACGCCCGGATGGCGGCGACCAGCAGCTGGGGCGCGTCGGGGGCGACGGGCGACGAGGGGCGCGCGTACCTCGACGGGATCACCGGGCACTTCTGGGCGGCCGTGGAGCAGTGACCGCGGGGCCGTAGATTGGCGCCCGTGAGACGACACGTGCCCTTCGAACGACTCCACAACTTCCGTGATCTGGGCGGCTATCGGACCGCCGACGGCGGAACCGTGCGGTGGGAGACCCTCTACCGCTCCGACTCCCTCGCCAAGCTGGCGGACGCCGACCCCGCCGACCTCGCCCGTTTCCGCGCACTGCGCGTGCGGACGGTGATCGACCTGCGCTACCCGTGGGAGATCGCCGCGAAGGGCCGCCTGCCGGAGACCGAGGACGTCTCCTGGCACAACCTGTCCATCGAGCACCGCCCCTACGAGCAGGCGGAGATCGACCCGGACCTCGACCCCTGGCGCTACCTCGCCGACCGGTTCGCCGAGGTCGCCGAGGACGGCGCGGCGGAACTGCGTACGGCCCTGGAACTCATCGCCGCGGCCGACGGACCGCTCGTCTTCCACTGCGCCTCGGGGAAGGACCGTACGGGACTGCTCGCGGCCCTCGTCCTGGCGCTCGTCGGGGTCCCCGACGAGGACATCCACGCGGACTTCGCGCTCACCGAACTGGCCACCGAACGGCTGGTCGCCGACTGGCGGGCGACGCACCCGGGCCGCGAGCTGCGCTGGCCCGGCTACGGCCGGGCGCCGGCCGACGTCATCCGGCTGTTCCTCGCGGACCTGCGCGCGCGGTACGGCTCGGTGGGGGCGTACGTCACCGGCCACGTCGGCCTCGATCCGACGGTGGTGGCGACGCTCAGGGCCCGGCTGGTGGAAGCGCCCTAGGGCCGGCGTTCGAAAGCGAAGAGCTGGCCCGTGGCGTCCGGCGCGCAGGGGGCCTGGGCGAGCCGCGCCCAGGCGGCCGTGCGGTCACCGACGACGGTCACGCAGCTGCCGGGCGTCGCCGAGCCGACCGGGACGATCCGGTGGCCCCGTAGGGGAGTGCCGTACGGCTCCAGGGCGAAGGCCTCGACCCGGCTCGGGTCCCCGCACTCGGAGTCCTCGTACGCGGCGTCGGGTATCCGGCCGCCGGAGGGTATGCCGGAGCAGCCGGGGCCGAAGTCGGGGTGGTGCGAGACGATCCTCCACCGGCCGGCGCCCACCGGCGCGAGCGAGTACAGCGGGAAGCCCGCCTCGGCGCACGGCACCTGATGGACCTGGCCGGTACGGACGCCCCGCCGCTCCCCGAGACAGAAGTCGCTGCCGACCACCCGGATCCGTACGTCCCCGGCGACCGGGGCGGCGGGAGCCGTGGGCGTACGGGGCGGCGGCCCGGCGGGACCGGTGGCGCCGTCCCGGAGGACGGCGACGACGCTGGCGCCGGCGAGCACGAGCCCGGCCACCGCGACGGTCGCGACGAGGGCCCGCCGTATCCGGGACGAGGCCCCGGGCCGCGCGGCGGGCGGCGCCGCGGCGCTGGGCCAGGCGGGCGGTGGGGCGGAGGCGTCCGAAGGGCCCGCGGGCGGGTCGTGTGGGCGGGGCGAGGTGGCGTCGTCCGCGGGGCCGGCGGACGGGTCCGGAGGAGCGGAGTCGTCCGCGGGGCCGGCGGGCGGGCGCGGCCGGTCGGCCGCCGGGTCCTCCGCCACCGGCGCGTACGTCCCCCGGCGCGCGAGTTCCCGCCGTACCGTCCGCCAGTCCTCCGCCCCGGCCGGATCGACCCCGCAGGCGCGGACGAAGGAGAGCAGCAGCTCCTCGCGGGGCAGGGTGGGGCGGGCCAGCATGTTCGCCACGGTGGACCGGGGCAGGACGTCCCCGTGTGCCTCCGCCCGCGCCGTGAGCTCGCGGTAGGTCAGACCGGACCAGTCCTTGAGTGCCTGGAGGCGCGCGAGGAACTCGGCGGGGGTCCTCGCCCCCCGCGGGTCAGGGATGTGCTCCCCCGGTGCCATGCGCGCCTTCCCTTCCGCCGGACAGGGTGGGGACATGTCCGGGACGGGCCCCAGCCTTGTGGATCTCGCGCTCCGGCTCAAGAGTGGAGACCCGGCATGCACGGGGGTGATGCCGGGCACAGCGCGGTGGCCCCGACCGTCCACGGGGGACGGTCGGGGCCACTCGGGCGTGTCCGGGGGCCAGGGCCCTAGAAGACCGACTCCGCCTCGCGGATGCGGTCCGCCGGGACCGTCTTCAGGCGGGTCACGGCCTCGGCCAGCGGCACCATCTCGATGCCCGTGCCCCGCAGGGCCGTCATCCGGCCGAACTCGCCGCGGTGCGCGGCCTCCACCGCGTGCCAGCCGAAGCGGGTGGCGAGCACCCGGTCGTACGGCGTCGGCGTACCGCCGCGCTGGACGTGGCCGAGGATGACCGGACGGGCCTCCTTGCCGAGGCGCCGCTCCAGCTCGACGGCGAGCTGGTTGCCGATGCCCTGGAAGCGCTCGTGACCGAACTGGTCGATCTCGCCCTTCTGGTACTCCATCGAGCCCTCGGTCGGATGGGCGCCCTCGGCGACGCAGATGACGGCGAACTTCTTGCCGCGGGCGAAGCGCTCCTCGACCATCTTCACGAGGTCGTCGATGTGGAAGGGCCGCTCGGGGAGGCAGATGCCGTGCGCGCCGCCGGCCATGCCGGACTCCAGGGCGATCCAGCCGGCGTGGCGGCCCATCACCTCGACGACCATCACCCGCTGGTGGGACTCGGCGGTGGTCTTGAGCCGGTCCATGGCCTCGGTGGCGACGCCGACGGCGGTGTCGAAGCCGAAGGTGCGGTCCGTGGAGGAGATGTCGTTGTCGATCGTCTTCGGGACGCCGACGACGGGCATGCCGGCGTCGGACAGCATCCGGGCGGCGGTCAGGGTGCCCTCGCCGCCGATCGGGATGAGGACGTCGATGCCGTACTCGCGGGCCAGGTCGGGGGCGGACTCGGCGGCCTCGGCCAGCCGGTTGCGCTCCAGGCGGGCCGAGCCGAGGATGGTGCCGCCGCGGGCCAGGATGCCGCTGACGGCGTTCAGGTCGAGGGGGCGGTAGTGGCCGTCGAGGAGGCCCTTGAACCCGTCCTCGAAGCCGATGACTTCGTCGCCGTGACCGGTGAGCGCCCGGTGCACGACCGACCGGATCACTGCGTTCAGGCCGGGGCAGTCTCCGCCTGCGGTGAGGACTCCGATGCGCATCGTGCTGTGTCTCCTGCTCGGTCGCGGTCCGTGTGAGCCACGACAATTCTCACACGCCGGACCTGACGGGCGTGCTCGCCGCCGTTCCGCGCGTCCCTTCGGCGGGCACCGCGGAGGCCTTTCGTCGCGGGCTTCCGGGCCCTTCGTCCGGCGGGCGACGTAACCATTGGCGGGGGTATTGTCAAGGGGGTGATGCGGCCCTATCGGGGCTTTCTGAGGGCAGTGGATTGACAGGCAGGGGACCGGCGGTCGCACCCCGGGTTCCACAGGACTGGACAGGAGACCACGGCGTGACGCGCAGCGTGTACGTGACCGGGATCGACCGCGGAGACGGCCGCCAGGTCGTCGAGCTGGGAGTCATGGAGCTCCTCACCCGCCAGGTGGACCGGGTGGGGGTGTTCCGGCCGCTGGTGCACGACGGCCCCGACCGGCTCTTCGACCTGCTGCGTGCCCGGTACCGGCTCTCGCAGGACGCCTCGACGGTCTACGGCATGGACTACCACGAGGCGGCCGCGCTCCAGGCCGAGCGGGGCACCGACGAGCTGGTCTCCCGGCTCGTCGACCGCTTCCACGCCGTCGCCCGCGCCTACGAGGTCGTCCTCGTCCTCGGCACCGACTTCGCCGCCACCCAGCTCCCCGACGAGCTCGCGCTCAACGCCCGGCTCGCCAACGAGTTCGGCGCCTCCGTCATCCCGGTCGTCGGCGGCAAGGGCCAGCCGGCGGAGTCCGTACGGGCCGAGGCCCGCAACGCCTTCCGGGCGTACGACGGACTCGGCTGCGACGTCCTCGCCATGGTCGTCAACCGGGTGGCGAGCGAGGACCGCGGGGCCATCGCCGAGCGGCTCACCGCCCGGGTGCCCGTGCCCTGTTACGTCCTGCCGGACGAGCCGGCGCTCGCCGCGCCCACCGTCTCCCAGATCACCCACGCGCTCGGGGCCTCCGTCGTCCTCGGTGACGACGCGGGCCTCGCCCGGGACGCCCTCGACTTCGTCTTCGGCGGCGCGATGCTGCCGAACTTCCTCCACGCGCTGACGCCCGGCTGTCTGGTCGTCACCCCCGGGGACCGGGCCGACCTGGTCGTCGGGGCGCTCGCCGCGCACTCGGCCGGGACCCCGCCGATCGCCGGTGTGCTCCTCACCCTCGACGAGCGGCCGGGCGAGGAGGTCCTGACGCTGGCGGCCCGTCTCGCGCCGGGCACCCCGGTCATCTCCGTACCGGGCAACAGCTTCCCGACCGCCGCCGAACTCTTCGCCCTCGAAGGCAAGCTGAACGCCGCCACCCCCCGCAAGGCGGAGACGGCGATCGGCCTGTTCGAGCGGCACGTGGACACGGCCGACCTCCTCAAGCGGATCTCGGTCGCCCGCAGCGGCCGGGTCACCCCGATGATGTTCGAGCACGAGCTGATCGAGCAGGCGCGCGCCGACCGGCGCCGGGTGGTGCTCCCGGAGGGCACCGAGGAGCGGGTGCTGCGCGCCGCCGACGTGCTGCTGCGCCGTGACGTCTGCGATCTGACGCTGCTCGGCGACGTCGAGACCATCCGCAAGAAGGCCGCCGACCTGAGCGTGGACCTGGCCGGCACCCAGCTGATCGACCCCCAGACCTCGGAGCTGCGGGACTCCTTCGCGGAGAAGTACGCGGCGCTGCGCGCCCACAAGGGCGTCACCGTCGAGCTGGCGTACGACGTCGTCTCGGACGTCAACTACTTCGGCACCCTGATGGTGCAGGAGGGTCTCGCCGACGGCATGGTCTCGGGTTCCGTGCACTCGACGGCCGCGACGATCCGCCCCGCCTTCGAGATCATCAAGACGAAGCCGGGAGCCTCGATCGTCTCCTCGGTCTTCTTCATGTGCCTCGCCGACAAGGTCCTGGTGTACGGCGACTGCGCGGTGAACCCGGACCCGGACGCGGCGCAGCTCGCGGACATCGCCGTCCAGTCGGCGGCCACGGCGGCCCGCTTCGGCGTCGATCCACGGATCGCGATGCTGTCGTACTCGACGGGCACGTCGGGCTCCGGCGCGGACGTCGACAAGGTGCGGGAGGCGACGAAGCTGGTCCGCGAGGCGCACCCGGAGCTGCGGATCGAGGGCCCGATCCAGTACGACGCGGCCGTGGAGCCCTCCGTGGCGGCGACGAAGCTTCCGGACTCGGAGGTGGCGGGGCAGGCGACGGTCCTGATCTTCCCGGACCTCAACACCGGCAACAACACCTACAAGGCCGTGCAGCGTTCGGCCGGCGCCGTGGCCGTCGGTCCAGTGCTCCAGGGTCTGCGCAAGCCCGTGAACGACCTCTCGCGGGGCGCGCTCGTCAGCGACATCGTCAACACGGTCGCCATCACGGCGATCCAGTCCCAGGTCCCCGCCCAGGGTCAGGAGCTCCCCGCATGACCGCCCCCACCCCCGTCCCCGCCGGCTCCCCCGACGCGTCGGCGTCCGCTCCGACCCGCGTCCTGGTCCTGAACTCGGGCTCCTCCTCGGTGAAGTACCAGCTGCTCGACATGCGCGACGACAGCCGGCTCGCCCAGGGGCTGGTGGAGCGCATCGGCGAGGAGACCTCGCGGCTCGTGCACACCCCGCTCCAGGACGGCGGGGGCGTCAAGCGGGAGAGGAGCGGCCCGATCCCCGACCACGCGGCCGCGCTGAAGGCGGTCGCGGCGGAGCTGGCGGCGGACGGTCTCGGCCTGGACTCCCCCGAGCTCGCGGCGATCGGCCACCGGGTGGTGCACGGCGGGCTGCGGTTCACCGAGCCGACGGTGATCGACGACGAGGTGCTGGCGGAGATCGAGCGGCTCGTGCCGGTGGCGCCGTTGCACAACCCGGCGAACCTCACGGGCATCAGGACGGCGACGGCGCTCCGTCCCGACCTGCCCCAGGTCGCGGTCTTCGACACGGCCTTCCACACCACGATGCCGGAGTCGGCGGCGCGGTACGCGATCGACGTGGAGACCGCCGACGCGTACCGGATCCGGCGGTACGGCTTCCACGGCACCTCGCACGCGTACGTCTCGCGGGAGACGGCGCGGCTGCTCGGCAGGGAGCCGGAGGAGGTGAACGTGATCGTGCTGCACCTGGGCAACGGCGCCTCGGCGTCGGCGGTGCGGGGCGGCCGGTGCGTGGACACCTCGATGGGCCTGACCCCGCTGGAGGGCCTGGTCATGGGCACCCGCTCGGGCGACATCGACCCGGCGGTCACCTTCCACCTGCAGCGGGTGGCGGGCATGTCGACGGACGAGATCGACGTACTCCTCAACAAGAGGTCCGGTCTGGTGGGGCTCTGCGGCGACAACGACATGCGGGAGATCCGGCGCCGGATCGACGAGGGCGACGAGCGGGCGGCGCTCGCCTTCGACGTCTACGTCCACCGGCTGAAGAAGTACATCGGCGCGTACTACGCGGTGCTCGGCCGGGTGGACGCGGTGGCGTTCACGGCGGGGGTGGGCGAGAACGCGGCCCCGGTGCGGGAGGCTGCGATCGCGGGCCTGGAGGAGCTGGGTCTCGCGGTGGACACGGGCCTCAACTCCGTGCGGTCCGACGAGGCACGGCTGATCTCGCCGGAGTACGCGCGGGTGGCGGTGGCCGTGGTACCGACGGACGAGGAGCTGGAGATCGCGCGCCAGAGTCACGCGCTCGTTCAGCGCACGGCGGGCTCGAACGAGTGAACGCCTGAGCGGCCCCGCGCCCATTTGTACTTTCCGCCAGACGGAATATTCCGCAGTGAAACAAACCGATAGGATCCGCCTCATGCGCCGTTCCAAAATCGTCTGCACGCTGGGCCCCGCCGTCGACTCGTATGAGCAGCTGAAGGCTCTCATCGAGGCTGGCATGAACGTGGCCCGATTCAACTTCAGCCACGGATCCCAGGCCGAGCACCAGGAGCGGTACGACCGCGTCCGGCAGGTCTCCGCCGACACCGGACGCGCCGTCGGCGTCCTCGCCGACCTCCAGGGCCCCAAGATCCGCCTCGAGACCTTCGCCGAGGGCCCCGTCGAGCTGGTGCGCGGTGACGAGTTCACCATCACCACCGAGGACGTCCCCGGCGACAAGTCGGTCTGCGGCACCACCTACAAGGGTCTGCCCGGCGACGTCTCCAAGGGCGACCAGATCCTCATCAACGACGGCAACGTCGAGCTGCGGGTCGTCGAGGTCGAGGGCCCCCGGGTCAAGACCATCGTCGTCGAGGGCGGTGTCATCTCCGACCACAAGGGCATCAACCTGCCCGGCGCGGCGGTGAACGTCCCCGCGCTGTCGGAGAAGGACGTCGACGACCTCCGCTTCGCCCTGCGGATGGGCTGCGACATGGTCGCCCTCTCCTTCGTCCGCGACGCCGACGACGTCAAGGACGTCCACAAGGTCATGGACGAGGAGGGCCGCCGGGTCCCCGTCATCGCCAAGGTCGAGAAGCCGCAGGCCGTCGAGAACATGGAGGCCGTCGTCGCCGCCTTCGACGCGGTCATGGTGGCCCGTGGCGACCTCGCCGTCGAGTACCCGCTGGAGAAGGTCCCGATGGTGCAGAAGCGCCTCGTGGAGCTCTGCCGCCGCAACGCCAAGCCGGTCATCGTCGCGACCCAGATGATGGAGTCGATGATCACCAACTCGCGTCCGACGCGCGCCGAGGCGAGCGACGTCGCCAACGCGATCCTCGACGGTGCGGACGCGGTCATGCTGTCGGCCGAGTCCTCGGTCGGCGCGTACCCGATCGAGACCGTCAAGACGATGTCGAAGATCGTCACCGCGGCCGAGGAGGAGCTGCTCTCCAAGGGCCTCCAGCCCCTGGTCCCCGGCAAGAAGCCGCGCACCCAGGGCGGCTCCGTCGCCCGCGCGGCCTGCGAGATCGCCGACTTCCTCGGCGGCAAGGCGCTGGTCGCCTTCACCCAGTCCGGCGACACGGCCCGCCGCCTCTCCCGCTACCGGACGCAGCAGCAGATCCTCGCCTTCACGACGGACGAGAACACCCGCAACCAGCTCACCCTGAGCTGGGGCGTCGAGTCCTACCTCGTCCCGTTCGTGGAGACCACGGACGCGATGGTCGACATCGTGGACGCCGAACTCCTGAAGCTCCAGCGCTACAACGAGGGCGACACCATGGTCATCACGGCCGGCTCGCCCCCCGGCGTCCCGGGCACGACGAACATGGTCCGCGTCCACCACCTGGGCGGCGGCGAGCGCGCCTGACGCGCCTGCCGACGCATGCCGAAGCCCCCGTCCGGCGCGGACGGGGGCTTCGTCGCGTACGGCTCCCTCCGGGATGCGGGAAGTGATACGCGGTCAGCCGGGCTCGACCGTGTTGCGGAGGCCCGGGACCCTGAGGGTGCCGCCGAACTGGCCCGCCTGCTTGAGCTTCACGTGGGTGAAGAAGACCTCCGGAAGGTCCAGCGGGGGCGGGGACTCCGGGCTGAAGGTGATCGGGATGATCCCGATGAGGTTGCCCTTCAGCTCCTCCGTGTACATGGTCACCGTGCCCTCGGTGATCGTCGACGTCCTGCCCTTCTCGGAGCGGACGTGGCCCGTGCGGCCCTCGGAGTGGACCGTCAGCTGGTGCAGGTCCCTGATGCCGATCGAGGTCGCGGTGAACTTCAGGACCTTCTTGATCGTGCCGCTGTAGGTCTTCACCTCGACGATGCCGTGGTACTTCAGACCGCTCAGCGTGAGCTTCGTGCTCTCCAGGCGCCACGGCTCGTCCGGGAGCAGCGGGATCCCCGGCTCCAGGTCGGCCGCCGCGAGTGCCGCGTCGTCGCGCTCCGGGCACGGGAAGCGGGGCTTCGCCCCGTCGGGTATGTCCTCGTCCTTCTTGGCGTCGAGGCCCTTGGCGCTCTCCGGCAGCTCCTCGACCTTCACGCCCGCCTTCTCGGCGGCCTTCTCGATCGCGGCCTTCGTCGCCTCGGCGGCCGGGTCGGTGGTCGCCGTCGGAGCGGTGGCCGTCGGCTTCGGCGCGATGGTCGCCTCCGGCACGTCGGGGTCCGCCGCCGGCTCGGCCGGGGCCTCGGTCGTCGGGGCCGCAGCCGTGGGCGTGACCGTCGGCTTCGGGTCCGGGCCGTCGAACAGGTCCTTGAGCGCGTCACCCACGCCCAGCGGGTCCAGCGGGTTCACCGACTTCGTGGGCGTCGGCGTGGGCGTGGCCGTCGGCGTCGCGGTGGGTGTCGCCGAGGCGGTGGCCTTCGCCCGCTCCTGTGTCTGCCGGGTCGTCGCCTGCCCGGTCGCGGTCGACGTCGGGGTGGCGGTGGCACCGGCGGTGCCGCTCGGGGTGGCGGTGGCGGTGGCCGTCGGTGTGGCCGTCGCGGTCGCCGAGGGGGTGGGCTTCGCGCTCTCCGTCGGTTTCGCCGTCTCCGTGGCCTCCGGCGTCGGCTCGTCCGAGCGGGTCACGCAGGGGCCGGGCGCGAAGGGGAGGTCCTTGTCGTCGGCGAGGGCGATCTTGGGCGTGAGGCCCATGCCCACGAACACCGCGGTCGGCATGGCGGCCAGCGCCATCGCCTTGCCCGCGGGGCCCTGGATCCTGTTCAGCAGCGACTTGCGCGGGGCCGCGTGCCGCGGGCCACCCTTCGCGAGCGCCGACTGAGTCTCGTCACCCCGCACTGTTCCTCCCGCCGTTGGCGTCGATCGTCGTTTCGGTCGCGTGGTGCTCCGCCTCGCGCTGCTCCGGCACGCCGGCGGCCCACGGGGCCTCGGTCTCGTCGGACGCCTCCGGCACACCGTCGTGCTGTGCGTCGGCGGTCTCCTCGACGGGGGCCGCTGGCGCCCAGGCGACGGACATGGCGCCGCCGATGAGGGAGAAGAGGAACCCGATGACCAGACCGCCGAAGTTGGACACGGGGATGGAGACGAGCGCGAGGATGATCGATGCGACTCCCGCGAAGACGCGGACGATGGGCTGGAACCACATCGTCAGTCCGAGGGTGATGAGCAGTACGCCGATGATCAGCGCGCCGGCTCCGGCGGTCGTCTGCATGGCGAGCGTGGCGTTGCCGAGCCGAAAGTCCCCGTACGGGAGATAGGCGATCGGTACGCCGCCGATGACGGTGAACAGCCCCGCCCAGAAGGGCCTGGTCTGCCGCCAGACCGTGAACCGGTTCTCCTTGAGGACTTCGCGGGAGGCGGGGATCTCGGCGCTCATGGAAACAGCTCCCTGGAAGCGGTGTTGCTGAAAAAGGTGAAGAAGATGGTGCTGACGGCCGGGACGGGCGGGGCCGGTTGGGACGGCCCGCGCCCTCCGGACCCGGTCAGTCCTTGAAGCACTCCTCGGACGTGCCCCTGTGGAGGGACAGGTTGAGGTTCGGGAGCTTGAAGGTGGCGGCGGTGGTCGCCCACGCCTTCTGCTCGACGTCGTTCAGCACCGCCTCCTCGGCGCGCTGACCGAAGCCGTACGGGTTCGCCTTGGTGTTGGGCTGAATGCCCGGCTTGCCCTTGACGGGCTTGCCGTCAGGCCCCGCGTTGAGCGCACCGGCCGCGACGCCGATGTCGATGTTCCTGAACTCGGCGTTGGTCTTGAGCTGGGAGACATCGAGGTAGATGTCCTCCGCGTAGACCTTCTCCTTGCCGGTACCGGCGGTGAGCCGGAGCGTGACGTCACCGACGAACGGCACCTTCGGCGTCACGACCGACTGGCACATGTCGGTGATCCAGGCCTTCGAGAAGCCCGAAACGGCGACCGGGGCCGCGAAGTCCTTGCCCTCGAGGTCCTTGCCGCCGTTGACGCTGCCGTACTGGACGAAGTCTTCGCCGACGAGGCTCTTCGCCTTAACCTTGAACTCCTGGCCGGAGATGCTGAAGGACGCGGCGAGCGCCCCCTGGGCCAGACCCACACCGATCGCGGCCGTCGCGGCCACGCTCGGGACCATGACGACGGCGAACCGCTTCCATCTGGTTCCGCCACGTACCTGGGACTTCATGAGAATTCCTCCTTCTCGGACGTACATCTCCGGAAGGGCCCGGGGCCCGTCCTGGGATGGGAGAAGAGCTACGTCCTCGGGAAGGAGAGCGCCGAGGCATACGGCGGCGCGACGCGCGTCCGAATCACCGGCGATCACCCCCGAGCGACAACCATGGGCCGCGTTGTCGAACGCGGCCTGATTGGACAGGCCCCGTTCGGTGAGAGCGGGAACCCCCCTGTCCAGGACCGGTGCCGGAGCGCCGGTCCACCCGGTGGGGACCCTCGCCGCGACCCCGGTTGGTTGCCGGGCGGTGCGGTTCGGACCGAGCGTCGCCGATCGTGGTCCATTCCGCGCCGTGGCACAAGGGGGTTCATTACTGGCTAGTAACGGGTGGATAACCGGGCCGTGTCGGGACGGGGCCGAACGGGTACGGAGGGTGCGTTCGAATGGGCCGGAATATCCGGAGATCACCGCATGAATGCGGACAGAAGACCAGGTTCGATTTACTGCAAGTAACAGCGGCCGCGATTACCAAGATTTGGTAAAGCGCGGCCGCCTTTTGTCACTGTGTTGCCAAATCGTCAGGCGATCCGGCGCCCCGGGGAGGGCCGAAAAGACCTCAGAACAGGACGCGCGCCAAGGCCTGGCGCGCGGCCGTGACCCTCGGGTCGTCGGCGCCGATCACCTCGAACAGTTCCAGGAGCCGCAGCCGCGCCGCGTCCCGGTCCTCGCCCGCCGTGCGGCGCACGGTCTCCACGAGGCGCCCGAAGGCGTCCTGCACGTGACCGCCCACCAGATCGAGGTCGGCGGCGGCGATCTGCGCGGTGACGTCCGCCGGGTTCTCCGCGGCGTTCCTCCGGACGGCGGTCGGGTCCAGGTCCTGCACCCGTGCGAGCAGCTCGGCCTGGGCCAGACCGAGCTGGGCCTCCGGGTGGGCCGGGTCGTCGGCCAGCACGTTCTTGTACGCCTGGATCGCGCCGGGCAGGTCGCCCGCGTCGAGCGCGGACAGGGCCGCTTCGAGGAGCGAGTCGTACGGGCCGACCGGAAGTACGGCCTCCGTACCGCCCTCGGGGGCGCCCGCGTCGACGGCGATGCCGGTGAGGCCGAAGCGCTCCTCACCGATCTGGATCAGCTGGTCGAGGGTCTCGCGGATCTGGGCCTCGGGCACCGCGCCCTGGAAGAGCGGCAACGCCTGGCCGGCGACCACCGCGAAAACGGCCGGAATTCCCTGGATGCCGAACTGCTGCATCAGCATCTGGTTGGCGTCGACATCGATCTTGGCGAGCAGGACGCGCCCGTTGTACTCGACGGCGAGCCGCTCGAGGAGGGGGCCGAGCTGCTTGCACGGCTCGCACCACTCGGCCCAGAAGTCGAGGACGACCGGGACCTCGGCGGAGCGCTGGAGCACATCGCGCTCGAAGCCCGCCTCGTCGACGTCGATCACCAGGGCGGACGGCGACACCGCCGCGGATCCGCCCTGCCGGGCGGCTTCGGCGCGCGCCTGTTCCGCCTTCGCCTTGGCCTCTCCGGCCGCCTTCACCGCGGCGAGATCGACGACGCCGCTCATGGACATGTTTCGGGGCTGCATGCGTACATCCTCCCCCTTCCGCGCACGTAACCGTTAAGCCATGGCTGAACCGTGCCGTCCGCACGCCTCCCGCCGGTGTGCGAGCCGTGGGGCGGCACGGTCCTTCGTCTTCGGTTCGCACCGGGTCCCCACCCGGTGCCGTGGTTGTCGCTCAGGCCGCTCGATGCCTTTCGCTACAGGTCGTAGCGTAACTGTCCTGGCCGGACGACGGGGAGGGCGCGGACCGGATCCGGGCGGTGAACTGCCTCACACGCGGGGCCTCTGGCGCCGTACCTACCGGCGGGTATGGTCGACTGCCATGTGTAGCCGCACCAGCCCCCGCAGCAGCCGTACGGGGCGTCCCCGCTCCCCCGAGGCCGACACGGCCATCCTGGAGGCGACCCGCGCGGCTCTGGTGGAGCTGGGCTGGGCCAAGCTCACGATGGGGGACGTCGCCGGCCGCGCCAAGGTCGCGAAGACGACCCTCTACCGCCGCTGGGCCAACAAGAACGAGCTGGTGGTGGACGCCGTCGCCGTCCTCTTCGACGAACTCGAACTGCCCGACCTGGGTTCCCTCCGGGCCGACATCGGGCATGTCGTCCTGCAGTTCGCCGCCCTCCTCGAACGCCCCGAGACCAAGACTGCCCTGATGGCGGTGGTGGCCGAGTCGACCCGCGACGAACCGCTGCGGGAGCGGATACGCGCCTCGATCGTCGACCGGCAGAAGCGGCTGGTCCTGGAGGGCCGGATGCGGGCGCAGCGGCGCGGTGAGCTTCCGGCGGACCGCGATCCCGCCGTGGTGGACGCCCTCGACGACCTGATCTTCGACGTGATCGCGGGGGCGGTGGTGCACCGTGCGCTGGTGAGCGCGGAGCCGGTGGACGAGGAGTGGGTGGCGCGCCTCTCCGCGCTCCTCGTGGGCGGGCTCGGCGCGGTGGCGGACTGAGGGCGGTCGGAGTACGGGTCAGGGGCGGTACGGGAGTTCCCGTACCGCCCCTGAATCCGTCAGGTGTGACCGTCAGAAGCCCGGCGGTTCCGTGTAGACGCCCCACTCGTCGCGGAGGGCGTCGCAGATCTCGCCGAGCGTGGCCTCGGCGCGGACGGCGTCCAGCATGGGGGCGATCATGTTCGAGCCGTCCTTGGCGGCGGCGAGCATCGCGTCGAGCGCGGCACGGACCTGGGCGTCGTCGCGGCGGGCCCTGCGCTCGCCGAGGGCGCGGACCTGGTCCCGCTCGACCTCGTGGCTGACCCGCAGGATCTCCAGGTCGCCGGTGACGGAGCCGTGGTGGACGTTGACGCCGACGACCCGCTTGTCGCCCTTCTCCAGGGACCGCTGGTACTGGAAGGCGGACTCGGCGATCTCGCCGGTGAACCAGCCGTCCTCGATGCCGCGCAGGATGCCGGAGGTGATCGGGCCGATCGGGTGCTGCCCGTCCGGGTGGGCGCGGCGGCCGCGCTCCTTGATCTGGTCGAAGATCTTCTCGGCGTCGGCCTCGATGCGGTCGGTGAGCTGCTCGACGTACCAGGAGCCGCCCAGGGGGTCGGCGACGTTGGCGACGCCGGTCTCCTCCATGAGTACCTGCTGGGTGCGCAGGGCGATCTCGGCGGCCTGCTCGCTGGGGAGGGCGAGGGTCTCGTCGAGGGCGTTGGTGTGGAGGGAGTTGGTGCCGCCGAGGACGGCGGAGAGGGCCTCGACGGCGGTGCGTACGACGTTGTTGTAGGGCTGCTGGGCGGTGAGGGAGACGCCGGCGGTCTGGGTGTGGAAGCGGAGCCACTGCGCCTTGTCGGTCCTGGCGCCGTAGACCTCCTTCATCCAACGGGCCCAGATGCGGCGGGCGGCGCGGAACTTGGCGATCTCCTCGAAGAAGTCGAGGTGCGCGTCGAAGAAGAAGGAGAGGCCGGGGGCGAAGACGTCGACGTCGAGGCCTCGGCTGAGGCCCAGCTCGACGTAGCCGAAGCCGTCCGCGAGGGTGTACGCGAGCTCCTGCGCGGCCGTCGCTCCGGCCTCGCGGATGTGGTAGCCGGAGACGGAGAGCGGCTTGTACGCGGGGATGCCCTGCGCGCAGTGCTCCATGAGGTCGCCGATGAGGCGCAGGTGGGGCTCGGGCTCGAAGAGCCACTCCTTCTGCGCGATGTACTCCTTGAAGATGTCGGTCTGGAGCGTGCCGTTGAGCACGGCCGGGTCGACGCCCTGGCGCTCGGCGGCGACCAGGTACATGCAGAAGACGGGCACGGCGGGGCCGGAGATCGTCATCGAGGTGGTGACGTCGCCGAGCGGGATGTCCTGGAAGAGGACCTCCATGTCGGCGGCGGAGTCGATGGCGACCCCGCAGTGGCCGACCTCGCCGAGGGAGCGGGGGTCGTCGGAGTCGCGGCCCATGAGGGTGGGCATGTCGAAGGCGACGGAGAGGCCGCCGCCGCCGGCGGCCAGGATCATCTTGTACCGCTCGTTGGTCTGCTCGGCGTTGCCGAAGCCGGCGAACTGGCGGATGGTCCAGGTCCGGCCCCGGTAGCCGGTGGGGTGGAGTCCTCGGGTGAAGGGGTACTCGCCGGGCCAGCCGATGCGCTCGAACCCCTCGTAGGTGTCGCCGGGGCGGGGCCCGTAGACGGGCTCGACGGCGTCGCCGGAGAGCGTGGTGAAGTCGGCGTCCCGCTTGCGGGCCTTGTCGTAACGGGCCTGCCAGCGACGGCGGCCTTCCTCGATGGCGTCAGCGTCCATACCTCGAATTTACTAGGACGTCCTAGTAAATGTCGATGGCAAACCCCCCGCACATCCGTGCGGGGGTCGGGTTACGCCTTGGCCGGAGCCGGTCGCGAGCCGCTGACCAGCGGAAGCGTCTCCGCGGCGATCCGGCGTTCGACGAAGAACGCGGCGAACGGGATCGTGCCGCTCACCAGCACCCACAGGAGCTTGCCGAACGACCACTTGGCCTTGGAGCCCAGGTCGAAGGCGAAGACCAGATAGATGATGTAGAGGACACCGTGGGCCTGGGAGACCGCGAAGGTCACGTCCTCGCCCATGTCGAACCCGTACTTGAAGACCATGCAGGCGCACAGCACGAGCAGCATGACGGCGGTCACGTACGCCATGACGCGGTAACGGGTCAGCACACTGGATTTCATGCCGTCGAGCGTAACGGCACGTTCCGGGCGATCCTCGCCCGGGTCAGCTCTCGTCGAAATCCCGCGCGCTCACCCGGAGCGGGCGCAGCATCGCGAAGATCTCGCCGCACTCCTCCGCGTCGTACGCCCCGAGCCCGAAGTCCATTCCCATCAGGTCCCGGGTCGCCGCCTCGACGACCTCGCGGCCCTTCTCCGTGATGGTCGCGAGGGTGCCGCGGCCGTCGTTCGGGTTGGGGCGCTTGGCGACCAGGCCGGACTTCACGAGGCGGTCCACCGTGTTCGTCACCGAGGTGGGGTGGACCATCAGCCGCTCGCCGATCTTCGACATCGGCAGCTCGCCCGCCTTCGAGAAGGTGAGCAGTACCAGGGCCTCGTACCGCGCGAAGGTCAGCCCGTACGGCTTGACGACGGCGTCGACCTCCGCGAGGAGGATCTGGTGGGCGCGCATGATCGAGGTGATCGCGGCCATCGAGGGGACCGGGCCCCAGCGCTTCTGCCAGAGCTCGTCGGCTCGGGCGATGGGGTCGAAGGGGAGACTGAGCGGCTTCGGCACGCGTCGACCTTACCGACTGGTCATATGGCGGTCAGCCCCGTCTCGCCTTTCGGTCGGGCCTCGCGGTGTCGCAGTCCGGAAGCGGCTGACCCCCGTGTCACGATGACCCGGAATGGCACAGGAAGTACCCTTCCCTCCCGTTTCCGTACCCGACCCTGGGGGCCGGATGTCCCGCCGCACCGTCACCGCCGCCGCCCTGGCCCTCGTCTCCGCGCTGCTCCTGGCCGGGTGCGGTGAGGACGAGCCCCGGAAGGGGCCCGTCGGCCCGCCGTCCCCGCGCGGTGGGTCCGCGACCCCCGCGAGCGGCTCACCGTTCTGGGTCGACCCGGAGAGCGACGCGGCCCAGCAGGTCCGCCGGTACGAGGCGCAGGGCAGGACCGAGGACGCCCGCATCCTGAAGCGGATCGCGGACCGGCCGGTCGCGGACTGGCCGGCCGGCGACGATCCCGTACCGGAGATCACCCGGGCGGTCCGGGGCGCGGCGGCGGAGGACCGTACCGCCGTCTTCGTCGCGTACAACATCCCGCACCGCGACTGCGGGATGTACTCGGCGGGCGGCGCGCGCGACGCGCAGGCCTACCGGACCTGGATCGACTCCTTCGCCGGCGCGATCGGCGAGGCCTCCGCGATCGTCGTCCTGGAGCCGGACGCGGTGCCGCACATCGTGGACGGCTGCACTCCGCCCCAGTACCACGACGAGCGGTACGAGCTGCTCGCCGGCGCCGTCGAGCGGCTCAAGCGACAGCCGCGCACCCGGGTCTACCTGGACGCGGGCAATCCGGCCTGGATCGACGACCCGGGCAAGCTGGTGGAGCCGCTGCGCCGGGCGGGTGTCACCCGGGCGGACGGTTTCGCGCTCAACGTCTCGAACTTCCAGCGGAACGAGACGGTACGGGACTTCGGTGCCTCGCTCTCGGGGCTGCTCGGCGGCACCCACTTCACCGTCGACACCAGCCGCAACGGCGCGGGCCCCCTCCCGGGCGACCGGGAGGAGGCCTGGTGCAATCCGCCGGGCCGGTCCCTGGGCGTGCCGCCGACGGACCGGACCGGGGACGCGCTGGTCGACGCGTACCTGTGGATCAAGCGTCCCGGAGACTCGGACGGCCAGTGCCGGGGCGGCCCGGCGGCCGGGACCTGGTGGCCGGACTACGCCCTGGGCCTGGCACGCAGGGCGAAGGCCTAGGGGCCTCGCGCCCGGTCCTCAGTCCACCTGGATCCACTTGGCCTCGGACGGGATGCCGTTCGCGTCGGTGACGAAGAGCATGTACCAGCCGGGCGGGACGAGGGTCCGGTCCCGCGGTACGTCGACGGTGACGGTCGTCCCGTCCCTGCCCTTCGTCAGGCCCAGTTCGACGGAGCGCTGTTCGACGTCCGTGGTGTGGGTGACGGCACTGGGCCGCATCAGCCGGGCCTCGGTGATCCGGCCCGCGTCCTTGGTCTTGAAGGTGGCGCGGCCGTTCTGGTCGAGTTCCCGCGAGCCCTCGCCGAGGACGGGCCGGTCGTCACCCGCCTTGTGGAGGTAGGGCGGGGTGAAGACCTCGATGCGCTGTTCGAAGGTGCCGAGCTTGGTGTTGTCCTTGTCGTCGAAGAGCGGGTCGGAGCCGAAGGTCGCGACCCGGCCGTCGGGGAGCAGCAGCGCCTCGGAGTGGTAGTTGCGGCCGACGGTGGGTTCGGCGGCCTCGGCGAAGGCGTTGGACCTCGGGTCGTAGAACTGCGCCTTGAGGATGTCGCTGCCGCTGCGGCCGCGGTAGTCCTCGGAGCCGCCGGTGGTGAAGACCGTGTCGTCGGGCAGCAGGACGCTGCTGAGGTAGCGGGTGCCCTGCGGGAGCGCCGGCCCGTCGGTGAAGACGGGGCTGTCCTTGGAGAGGTCGATGATGGAGGTGCGGGCGGTGGACTTGGACGACTCGCCGACCCCGCCGCCGCCGAGGACCATGACCTTCTGGTTCTGGACGGGGGGCAGCATCAGGGAGGCCGAGGTCTCCAGCTGGTCGGCGTCGGTGAGCCCGCCGAGCTTGGTGAAGGAGTTCTTCTTCAGGTCCCACAGGCCCGGTTCGCGGCCCTTCTCCGCCGGGCCGTAACCGGCGTTGGAGCCGCTGTAGAGCAGCTTGCCGCCCTTGGTGAGGAAGAGGGACGGGTAGGTGGGGAAGTAGCGGAAGGGCCCCTCGGACCACTTCTTGGTGGTGGGGTCGTAGATCTCGTTGTCGCCGGGGACGACGTCGCCGACGTCGTTGAGGCCGGACACGGCGAGGACCTTGCCGTCCTGGAGGGTGACCAGGGTGGGGTACCAGCGGGCGTCCTTCATGGGGGCGACCGGGATGTACTTCTCGGCCTTCGGGTCGAACTCGTAGGCGCTCTTGATGCCCTGGAAGTCCTGCTTCTCGGTGGTGAGCTTCTGCGCGAGGCCGTAGACGTTGTCGGCGGCCTCGCCCTTGAGGCCGACGACCTCGTACTGCGCGGCCTCGGTGGTGAGGGCCTGCGGGCCCTCCTTCCGCGCCTCGACGAAGACCCGGGCCTCCGCGGCGGTGATCTTCGTCTGCCAGGGTTTCATCTGGCCGCTCTTGAAGTACGAGATCTCGAACTCGCGCTTCGCCTTGGGGACGGTGACGTCGAACTTGGAGACGTACTCGACCCCGGACGGGGAGCGGAAGACGGTGCCCTTCCTCAGGGTCACCGCCTTGTCGGGGCTCTCGTTCTTGACCCGCATGCCGCCGCCGGCCTTCTTGACCTCGCCGTTGAGGATCTCGTAGCGGGCGGTGCCGCCGGCGACGAGCAGCCGCCCGTCGGGGAGCTGGGTGTGACCGGCGCAGAAGAAGTCCTCGGGGGTCGGGATCTTCTTGAAGGTGTTCTTCACCGGGTCCCACAGGACGGTCTCGAACGTGCCCGCGTCGAAGTTCTTCTGGCTGTTTCCCGAGCCGGCGATCAGCAGCACCTTGCCGGTGTGCAGCAGCGCCGCGTGGATGGCGTTGACGCTGTACGGGGCGGGGACGTCCACCGGCGTCCAGGAGCCGAAGACCCGCTTGTAGCCGGGCTGGGCGATCTTGTACGCGTGGTACTTCTCCTCGGCGAAGGAGACGGCGGCGGGGGCGTTGAGCGCCGCGAGGACGACGACCGCGCCGCTGCCGAGCAGGGTCTTCTTGAACTTCTGGGACGGCCGGTAGGCCATGGCTCAGTTCCCTCCGGTCGTCGTGGGGGCCGGGGCGGCGGGGGTGGTGCTCGGGATGGTGGCGGCGGCGCGGACCCCGACCCCTTCGCGGGCGTCGGCGAGACCGCGGGCACGGGCGCGGGCGCGGGCGCGCTCACGGACGCGCAGGACGCGCCGCTCCCTGACGGTCGTGAAGGCCCAGACGCAGACCGGGGCCAGGGCGATGACGAGGGCGAGCGCGGCCCAGGTGCGCATGGCGGCGTGGGTGTGGCCGAAGTGCACGGACGCGGCGAGCGAGGCGGCGAGGACCACCGCCCAGAAGAGGTGGATGCGGAAGGTGACGAGGCGGTCGGGGCTGGCCGCGCCGCCCTTGGGGGTGACGACGAAGCGGCCCCGGGTGCGCAGGACCGCCGACCCCAGCGACATGAGGTAGACGGGCGCGGAGAGCGCGGACATCGCCATGCCCGCGAGGCCGCCGGAGCCCTCGGGTTCGTGCGGGGAGACGTTGTGCCGCCGGTTCCAGAGGTAGAGGCCGATCTGGAGGGCGACGGCGTCGCTGTAGATCATCAGCCACACCGAGGTGGAGACCTGGGTGCCGGAGGCACCGAACCAGAGGTAGAGGGCGCAGCTGAGGATGCCCAGGAGCCAGTTGAAGGCCGTCATCGGGTAGTAGACGAGCATCAGGGTGTAGTTGAGGAAGCGGCCCGGAGGGGTGCGGAAGGGTGCCTTCCAGTACTGCTTGACGATCGTCTCGTACGTGCCTCGGGACCAGCGCAGCTGCTGGGTGAAGAAGTCGGTCCAGGAGGCGGGGCCCTCACCGACCGCGAGGACGTCGGGGGTGTAGACGGAGCGCCAGTGACGGCCGGTGCGCGGGTTCTTCCTGCGGTGCAGCTCGAAGCCGGTGGCCATGTCCTCGGTGATCGAGTCGTACAGGCCGCCTATCTGCTTGAGGGCGGAGATCCGGACGACGTTGTTCGTGCCGACGAACATGGGCGCGCGGTAGCGGTTGCCGGCGCGCTGGATGAGGGCGTGGAAGAGGAACTGCTGCGACTCGGCGGCCTTGGTGACGAGGCCGGTGTAGTTGCCGTAGACCTGCGGTCCGACGACGAAGGCGATGTCGGGGTCGCGGAAGTAGCCGAGCATCCGCTCCAGGAAGTTGGGGAGCGGGACGTGGTCGGTGTCGACGGAGGCGAAGTAGTCGTACTCGTCGCCGTGCATGGCGAGCCAGGCGTTGTAGTTGCCGTGCTTGGTCTTCGCCTTGTGCACGCCCTTCTCCCGGTTCCACTCGGGGATGCCGGCGCGGGTGAAGTGACGTACGCCCAGTTCGGCGCAGAGCGCCTTGGCCTCGTCGCCGTCGCCCTCGTCGAGGAGCCAGACGTCGAGCTTTCCCACGTGCCGCAGCCTCATGGCGCCTTCGAGGGTGCCGCGGACCATGGAGAGCGGTTCCTTGCCCGGGACGTACGTGGTGAGGAACGCGACGCGGGTGCCCGGCTCGGCGTACACGGGTATCGGGTCACGGGCGACCATGGTGGCGTGGGCGATCGACGTGACGTTCACCAGCATGAAGAAGCAGATGAGGCCGATCGACACGAGCATCACGGTGTCGAGGTGGACGAGCCAGCGGGCGCCGCCCTCGCGGACGGTCCAGTGACTGGGCCAGACGAGGTAGGCGAGGAGCAGCGCCGAGAGGAGCGGCGCGAGGCTCATGAGCAGGACGGCCCGTATGCGGTGCGGCTCGTTCGCGAGCAGACTGCGGTACTGCACCGTGTACGCCGCCGGATCAGGCTCGGTGAGCGGACCGGCGAGTCGGCTGTAGGTGTCGTAGTCGTAGCCTCCCGGCCGCACGGTGCCTCCAGCTGTCGAACGGGTCGATACCCCAACAAAAGGGGACATCGATCGGCGTGTCGACTGGAGTCGTCCGAGTGAGGGTTTTTACGGGGTACGAGCGCCCTGCCGCCGAAGCGCGTACGTGACGGCCTTCCGGGCGACCGGGTTCAGCTCCTCGACGGCCGCCATCAGCGCCCCGAGCTGTTCGAGGGCGGCGAAAGCCACCTCCGCACCGGCCGGGTCGACACCCTCGTACAGTTCGAGCCCGACGAACGAGGCGGCGACCGCGCGGGCGAGCCCGGCGGGGTCCGCGACACCGGCGAGCGGGCTCCCCACGAGGACCCGGGCGAGCACCTGCTCGATCTCGGCGATCCACAGGTCGAGCCCGGCGGCGGTGGCCGGGGCGAGCCGGGGGTGCGCCCGCGCACCGGCGAGGAGCTGCCCGAGGAAGTCGACGTGTCCGGCCTCCCGCTCCTCCACGTGCAGCTCGCGCCCGAAGGCCAGCAGCTCCCCGAGACTGCCGACGGCGCGGAGCCGCTCGCGGTGCCGGGCGACCCGCAGCTCGGCGCCGTGCCGGCAGGCGGCGGCGAGCAGCTCGTCCACGGATCCGAAGTGGTAGAAGACGAGCGCCTGGTTGACGCCGGCCGTCGCCGCGATGGTGCGGGCGGAGGCCTTGGCGATGCCCTGCTCGACGAGCGTGCGCAGGGCGCCTTCGAGCAGCTTCTCCCGGGTCTCCTGACTCCGGACGTCCTGACCTCGGACCTCCCGGCCCCGGCCGTCCTGACCGCGGCCGTCCTGACTCCGGGCGCCCCGGCCCCTCGCGTCCCGCTCGTTCGCGCCGTCCGCGGTCGTCCCGCTCACGCCCGTACCTCCTCGCGCACCGGGCGCAACCCCGCGCGCACCCCGTGGGATCGTACGTCCGCGTATGCGGCGGTGAAGGACCCCTCGTACCCGAACAGCGGCCCGAAGTAGCGGTTGACCACCCGTACGTTGATGCGGAAGCGGCCGGTCCGCTCGTCGAAGGACTCACGCACCTCGGCCCGGCCTCCCAGCAGTTCCGGCACGCGCACGTCCAACGGACCCTCCCGCAAGCGGTGTTCGCCGGAGACGAGGAGGAGTGAGCCGTCGGGCTCCGCGGAGAGGTGCAGATCACTGGCGAGGTGCTGGTGGGTCCCCAGGTAGTCGAGGACGCAGCCACGCTCCGGACTGTGGACCATGGTGGCGTCGAAGCGCCGGGGCCCGCCGGGGAGCGCGAAGGTCCGGACGAAGGTGACGGTCTCCCGGCCGTACGAGTCGGCGTACGGCACGTTCTCGATGACGAAGGGGACGTCCCGGCCGGCGCGGGGCAGCAGGATGTTCCGCAGCCCGCCCACCGCGAGGAACGGCTTCACGAACGCGCGGCCGTGCCAGACACGGTCCATGACACCCCGCCCGACGCACAGCTCCCCGCTCGCGAGTCCCACCGAGAAGCGCCGCTGGAGCTCCGGGTGCAGCCGCTCGAAGGCGGCGTCACCCATGGCGGTGCGGAAGATCGACGTCACGGCTGCCCCAGGGTGGCGAGGAGCCGTGGCTCCCGGGTGCGGGCGGGCGGGGTGCGCAGACAGCGCCGGGCCGCGGGGGTCCGCGACGAGGGCGGCACGAGGACGGCGGCGGCGAGCCCGAGGACGGTGAGGGGTACGGCGGCGAGCGCCGGCGCACCCAGCGGCAGGAGGGCCAGGGCGGACGGCACGGCCACCAGCAGCAGCCGGGCGGCGGCTTCGAGGAGCCAGCGGTCCCGGGAGCGCTCCGGGGTGACGCCCCGCTCGCACCAGAGCCGCAGCCGGTCGAAGGACCAGGCGGTGGCCCATCCCATGAGGGGCCGGAAGAGCGCCCGGTCGGCGACGCGTCCGAGGTGGCCCCAACGGGGGCGGTAGTCGTAGCCGGTGAGGAAGCGGACCCCGTCGTCGGTGGGCACGTACCGCCAGTAGCCACTGCCCTCGGCGAGGAGCGAGAGCGGATGCCCCGAGGAGAAGCGGAGGGCGGAGACCCGGTCGCCGCCGGCCCGGTGGCGCTCCCCCGCGGAGACACCGGTCCCGGCGACGACCAGGAAGGGCAGGACGCGGGTCGCGTACCGGAAGTGCTGAGGCTCGCCCTCGGCACGCGGCAGGTAGGCGATCTCCGTGAAGCGCAGGTCCCACCGCTGGTGGCGGTCGGGCTCCTGCGTGCGTTCCCAGAGCGTCTCCAGGTCCGCGTGGACCCGTGTCTCGATGTAGAGACCCATGGGTGTTCTCCCAGCTCATCCGGCATCTTGAGCGACCGCTCAAGACTGCCCCGCGGCTGAAGTTAGCCGATTTTGAGCAGTCGCTCAACTGTAGGGCGACAAGAAGCCCCCGGACCTTGACCAGGACCGGGGGCTTCGCGTCGCGGAGAGGACGGCGTCAGCCGAGGTGACGCTCCACCGTCTCGACCTTGGAGGTCAGACCGTCCGTGACGCCGGGGCGGATGTCGGCCTTGAGGACCACGGAGACCCGGGGCGCCCGCGCCTCCACGGCGGCGACGGCCCGCTTCACCACGTCCATGACCTCGTCCCACTCCCCCTCGACGGAGGTGAACATCGCGTCGGTACGGTTCGGCAGGCCGGACTCGCGGACGACCCGTACGGCGTCGGCGACGTATTCGCCGACCTCCTCCCCCACGCCCAGCGGGGTGACCGAGAACGCGACGATCACGCCTGCACCGCACCCTCGGCGCTCTGCGCGCGGGCGCGGGAGGCGAGGACCGCGGCCTCGGCCTCGCGCTTCAGCTTCCGCTCGGCGTAGAAGCCGCCGAAGGGCAGCACCGAGAGGACGAAGTACAGGGCCGCCGTGCCGAGGCTCCACTTGGTGCGGTTCCAGGCGTCCAGCCAGAACAGGACGTAGAGGACGAACAGCACGCCGTGGACCGCGCCCATGACCGGCACCGCGTTGAAGTCCGTCGTCCGCTTGAGCACCGAGCAGACCAGCAGGAGCAGGAACGAGACGGCCTCCGGCGCGGAGACGAGACGGAGCCGGTGGAGGGATGAAGCGGTTTTGATGTCCACGGAGGGGGTCACCTTCGTTAGATCTTGTGAACGGATGCACAAGGGCCCGTCCATTGTGCACGCCGACTTTGCTGTCTCTTTATCCGGGTCCCCAGTACCGTCGTCGGGTGGCAACGTTCCGACTCCAGGGCAGCAAGGTGCTCGCCGTCTCCATGACGGGCGACGCCGTGAAGGCGAAGAACGGCTCGATGGTCGCCTACGACGGCCAGATGGCGTTCAAGAAGATGAGTGGCGGCGGTGAGGGTCTGCGCGGCATGGTGACCCGCCGGCTCACCGGAGAGCAGATGGAGGTGATGGAGGTACGCGGCCAGGGGACCTGCTGGTTCGCCGACCGGGCCTCCGAGATCAACCTCGTCGGCCTGCACGGCGACAAGCTCTGGGTCGAGGCGAGCAATCTGCTCTGCACCGACGCGGGGCTCCGCACGGGCACGACCTTCACCGGCCTGCGCGGCGGGGCCACCGGCAACGGCCTGTTCACGACCACGGTCGAGGGCACGGGCCAGGCGGCGATCATGTCCGACGGCCCGGCGGTGGTGCTGCGGGTGACCCCGCAGTACCCGCTCCAGGTCGACCCCGGGGCGTACATCGCGCACCAGGGCAACCTCCAGCAGCACTTCCAGTCGGGTGTGACCTTCCGCACCTTCACGGGCGAGGGCGGCGGTGAGGCCTTCCAGATCCGCTTCGAGGGGGACGGCCTCGTGTACGTCCAGCCGAGCGAGCGGAACACGGTCGGGGGGGACGTGTGAGCGTCGCACGCGCGGCCGCCGGGCCGCAGACCACGACGATGGACGCACCTCTGCGCCGCGCGGGCGGAGACGGGGGCGCCCCCGGGCCGGAGGCTCCGGGGGAGAACGAGGAGGACTGATGCCGTTCCGCGAGATCAACTCCAAGATGGTCGAGGCGACCGTCATCCCGGGGCAGCGGATGTTCAGCCAGCGCGGCGCGATGCTCGCGTACCGCGGTGACGTCACTTTCACGCCGAACACGGCGGGCGGTCAGGGCGGCCTGATGTCGATGATCGGCCGCCGGGTGGCCGGCGAGGCGACGCCGCTCATGACCGTCGAGGGCAACGGCACGGTGATGTTCGGGCACGGCGGCCATCACATCCAGGTGATCGGCCTGACGGGCGACACCCTGTACGTGGAGGCCGACCGGCTGCTCGCCTTCGACGGCACCCTGGAGCAGGGCACGATGTTCATGGGCTCGCAGGGCGGGGTCATGGGCATGGTCCGCGGCCAGGTCACCGGCCAGGGCCTTTTCACCACCACGCTCAAGGGCCACGGCGCGGTGGCCGTGATGGCGCACGGCGGGGTCATCCAGCTGCCGATCACGCCGGGCCGCCCGGTCCACGTGGACCCGCAGGCGTACGTGGCCCATCACGGGGACGTACGGAACAAGCTCTCCACCGCGCTCGGCTGGCGGGACATGATGGGGCGCGGCTCGGGCGAGGCGTTCCAGCTGGAGCTGAGCGGCAGCGGCGCGGTGTACGTCCAGGCCTCGGAGGAGAAGCTGTGAGCACCCCGGTGATCCATGACCCGGCGACCCTGCCGTCGGACGACAACGTGAACCCGTACACCTTCTGCGTGGAGCTCAAGGGCTCCCAGTGGTTCCTGCAGAAGGGCAAGATGATCGCCTACTACGGGCGGATCGAGTTCAACGGCATCGGGCTCGGGCGGCTCGACCGGCTGGTCCGCACGTCCTTCCACTCTCCGCTGCACGCGAGCGACTGGGTGGTCGCGGAGGGCAGCGGGAAGATGCTGCTCGCGGACCGGGCGTTCGACGTGAACTCGTTCGACCTGGACCAGGGCAACCTGACGATCCGTTCGGGCAACCTGCTCGCCTACCAGCCGACGCTGGCCCTGAAGCAGTCGATCGTGCCGGGCTTCGTGACGCTGATCGGCACGGGCAAGTTCGTGGCCGCGTCGAACGGTCCGGTGGTCTTCATGGAGCCGCCGATGCGGGTGGACCCGCAGGCCCTGGTGGGCTGGGCGGACTGCCCGTCGCCGTGCCACCACTACGACCACGGCTACATGACGGGCGTGATGGGCGGCGTACGGGCCCTGACGGGCCTCGGCGGCACCTCGGGCGAGGAGCACCAGTTCGAGTTCGTGGGCGCGGGCACGGTGCTGCTCCAGTCGACGGAGATGCTGATGGCGGACCGCGCGATCGGCGGGCCGCCGGCGCAGGCGGGCGTCCCGGGTGGGCACGGGGGGCACGGTTCCGGCCAGGCGGCGCCGGGTTCCGCACCGCGTCTTCCCGGCCAGCTGGGGGACCTCCAGCGTCGTTTCGGGCTGTGAGCGGTAGTCTGCGGAGGGTGACGCCATCGAACGCGCGCTCCCAGATTTCGTCAAGCATTCAACTTCTTAGGTAGAATCCATACATGGAGACCGAGATCGCCACCCCGTGGCTCACCGACGGCGAGCAGTGCGCCTGGCGCACCTTCCTGGACGTCCAGAGAATGCTGACGTACCAGCTGGAGAAGGACCTCCAGCCCTTCGGTCTGACGATGAACGACTACGAGATCCTGGTGAACCTCTCGGAGTCGGCGGAGCGGCGGCTGCGCATGAGCGATCTGGCCGCGGCCACCCTCCAGTCGAAGAGCCGGCTCTCGCACCAGATCACCCGCATGGAGACCGCCGGGCTCGTCCGGCGGGAGAACTGCGAGTCCGACCGCCGCGGGCTGTACGCCGTCCTCACCGACGACGGCATGGAGACCATGCGCAAGGTCGCCCCGCACCACGTCGAGTCGGTGCGCAAGCACTTCATCGACCAGATCGGCACAGAGGCCCTCGGCGACCTCCACGAGTCCCTGAAGCCGGTCGCGGAACAACTGCGCGGACGACGCGGCAAGCCGTAGCCGCGTACGCGTGAGGGCCTCCCCGTCGATCCGGGGAGGCCCTCACGCGTACGTGCTCAGCTGCCCGTCAGGCTCGCGACCAGCTCGTCGGAGGCCGCGTACGGGTCGAGGTCGCCCGCCACGATCCGTTCCGCCAGCGCGTCCAGGCGCCGGTCGCCGTGCAGGTCGCCGATCCTCTCCCGCAGGGCCGTGACCGCGATGGTCTCGACCTCGCGCGCGGCACGGGAGCGACGGCGCTCCGCGAGGACGCCGTGCTCCTCCATCCAGGCACGGTGCTTCTCCAGGGCCTCCACGACCTCGTCGACGCCCTCGCCGCGCGCGGCGACCGTCTTGACGATCGGCGGCCGCCAGTCGCCCGGGCCCCGCGCCTCGCCGAGGCCCAGCATGTGGTTGAGCTCGCGGGCGGTGGCGTCCGCGCCGTCCCGGTCGGCCTTGTTGACCACGTACACGTCGCCGATCTCCAGGATGCCCGCCTTGGCGGCCTGGATCCCGTCGCCCATGCCCGGGGCGAGGAGCACGACCGAGGTGTCGGCCTGGGAGGCGATCTCCACCTCGGACTGCCCGACGCCGACGGTCTCCACGAGGATCACCTCGCAGCCGGCCGCGTCCAGGACGCGGATGGCCTGCGGGGCGGACCAGGCGAGCCCGCCCAGATGGCCCCGGGTCGCCATGGAGCGGATGTAGACGCCGGGGTCGGAGGCGTGCTCCGACATCCGGACCCGGTCGCCGAGGAGCGCTCCCCCGCTGAACGGCGACGACGGGTCGACGGCCAGGACGCCGACCCGCCTGCCGGCCCGCCGGTAGGCGGAGACGAGCGCGGACGTCGACGTGGACTTGCCGACACCGGGCGAGCCCGTCAGACCCACCACGTACGCGCCGCCGGTGAGCGGCGCGAGGGCCGCCATCACCTCGCGCAGCTGGGGGGACGCCCCCTCGACGAGGGAGATGAGCCGGGCCACGGCCCGCGGCCGGCCCTCCCGTGCCTGGGCGACGAGTTCGGGGACGTCCACCATCTGCGCTGCTCCTTGCCTGACCGGGTGCTTACTTGCCGTTGCCGGGGACGCGCACGATCAGCGCGTCGCCCTGGCCGCCGCCACCGCACAGGGCGGCCGCGCCGACGCCGCCGCCGCGCCGCTTGAGCTCCAGGGCCAGGTGGAGCACCACGCGGGCGCCGGACATGCCGATGGGGTGGCCGAGGGCGATGGCGCCGCCGTTGACGTTCACCTTCTCGGGGGTGACACCGAGGTCCTTCATCGACTGGACGGCGACGGCGGCGAAGGCCTCGTTGATCTCGATGAGGTCGAGGTCGTCGACGGTCAGGCCGTCCTTCTTCAGGGCGTGCCGGATGGCGTTGGACGGCTGCGACTGGAGCGAGTTGTCGGGGCCCGCCACGTTGCCGTGGGCACCGATCTCGGCGATCCACTCGAGACCGAGCTCCTCGGCCTTGGCCTTGCTCATGACGACGACGGCGGCGGCGCCGTCGGAGATCTGCGAGGAGGTGCCGGCCGTGATCGTGCCGTCCTTGGTGAAGGCGGGGCGGAGCTTGCCGAGCGAGTCGGCGGTGGTCTCCGCGCGGATGCCCTCGTCCTTGGCGAAGATCACCGGGTCGCCCTTGCGCTGCGGGATCTCGACGGGGGTGATCTCCGCCTCGAAGATGCCGTTCTTCTGGGCGGCGGCGGCGCGCTGGTGCGAGAGGGCGGCGATCTCGTCCTGCTCGGGGCGCTTGATGCCCAGGCGGGTGTTGTGCTTCTCGGTGGACTCGCCCATGGCGACGCCCTCGAAGGAGTCGGTGAGGCCGTCGTACGCCATGGAGTCGAGCATCTCGACGGCGCCGTACTTGAAGCCCTCGCGGGACTTCGGGAGCAGGTGCGGGGCGTTGCTCATCGACTCCTGGCCGCCGGCGACGACGACGTCGAACTCGCCGGCGCGGATCAGCTGGTCGGCGAGGGCGATGGCGTCGAGGCCCGACAGACACACCTTGTTGATGGTGAGGGCGGGGACGTTCATGGGGATGCCGGCCTTGACGGCGGCCTGGCGTGCGGGGATCTGCCCGGCGCCGCCCTGGAGCACCTGGCCCATGATCACGTACTGGACCTGGTCGCCGCCGATGCCGGCCCGGTCGAGGGCGGCCTTGATGGCGAAGCCGCCGAGCTCCGCGCCCGAGAAGGACTTGAGCGAGCCGAGCAGGCGACCCATGGGCGTGCGGGCTCCCGCGACGATCACTGAGGTGGTACCGGTCGTTCCAGACATGAGGCACGGCCCCTAGGGATGAGGAGTGAACGAGGGTTTACCGCCAATGTACTGAGCGGCGCCGCACCCGGTCACCGGGCAGCCGGTGTGACGGCGCGCACGTTGCGTAACCACCTTCCCGGCGTTGCACTGGAGGCATGCTGACGCGAATCGACCACATCGGGATCGCCTGTTTCGACCTGGACCGGACTGTCGAGTTCTACCGTGCGACGTACGGTTTCGAGGTCTTCCACTCCGAGGTCAACGAGGAGCAGGGCGTCCGCGAGGCCATGCTGAAGATCAACGACACCTCGGACGGCGGAGCCTCGTACCTCCAGCTCCTGGAGCCGACCCGGGAGGACTCGGCGGTGGGCAAGTGGCTCGCCAAGAACGGCGAGGGCGTGCACCACATCGCCTTCGGGACCGCGGACGTCGACGGGGACGCGGATGCCATCCGGGGCAAGGGTGTGCGGGTCCTCTACGACGAGCCGCGGATCGGCTCCATGGGCTCCCGGATCACCTTCCTCCACCCCAAGGACTGCCACGGGGTGCTCACGGAACTGGTCACCTCCGCGGCCCCGTCCGCTGACCACTCCTCAGCGGAGCACTGACCTCCGGATTCCTGGCCCGGTAGAGTGGGCGACTCCGGGCCGGGGCCGGTCGGGGCCGCTCCGTGCGGCACCGAAGTCGGGATGTCGGGGTCGTCCGATCTGTCACGATCCCCCGGGGGTCCGTCCTCGGCCGTGAGGGCGTGCTCGTTGGAGTGTTGCGACCAGGGGACGGATGGACCGCGCAGTGCGGGGCTACGAACGCCAGGAGAGCCACCGAGCTGAAGACGACCATCTCGCCAGGTTCGAAGCCGAGATGGACCGGCTGAAGACCGAGCGCGAGAAGGCCGTCCAGCACGCCGAGGACCTCGGATACCAGGTCGAGGTGTTGCGCGCCAAGCTCCACGAGGCGCGCCGCACCATCGCGTCCAGGCCCGCGTACGACAGCGCCGACATCGGCTACCAGGCCGAGCAGCTGCTGCGGAACGCGCAGGCCCAGGCCGAGCAGCTGCGCCAGGACGCCGAGCGCGAGCTGCGCGAGGCCCGGGCCCAGACGCAGCGGATCCTCCAGGAGCACGCCGAGCACCAGGCCCGGCTCCAGGCCGAGCTGCACAACGAGGCCGTGCAGCGGCGCCAGCAGCTGGACCAGGAACTCAACGAGCGCCGGCAGACCGTCGAGGCGCACGTCAACGAGAACGTCGCCTGGGCCGAGCAGCTCCGCGCCCGTACGGAGGCCCAGGCCCGCCGGCTGATGGAGGAGTCCCGCGCGGAGGCCGAGCAGTCGCTCGCCGCCGCCCGCGCCGAGGCCACCCGGCTCGCCGAGGAGACCAGCCGCAGGGTCGGCGCCGAGGCCGAGTCGGCCCGTGCCGAAGCCGAAGCCATTCTGCTGCGCGCCCGCAAGGACGCCGAGCGGCTCCTGAGCGCCGCCTCCAGCCAGGCGCAGGAGGCCACCAGCCACGCCGAGCAGCTCCGCTCGACCACCACCGCCGAGACCGACCAGGCCCGCCGTCAGGCCACCGAGCTCTCCCGCGCCGCCGAGCAGCGCATGCAGGAGGCCGAGGAGAAGCTCCGCCTGGCCCGCGCCGAGGCCGAGAAGGCCCTCGCGGAGGCCAAGGAGGCCGCGGCCAGGCAGCTCGCCTCCGCCGAGACGGTCAACGAGCAGCGCACCCGCACCGCGAAGACGGAGATCGCCCGGCTCGTCGGCGAGGCCACCAAGGACGCCGAAGCCCTCAAGGCCGAGGCCGAGGAGAAGCTGCGCGAGGCCACCGCCGAGGCGGAGAAGCTCGTCGCCGAGGCGTCGGAGAAGGCCCGTACGGCCGCGGCCGAGGACTCCGCCGCCGCGCTCGCCAAGGCCGCGCGCAACGCCGAGGAGATCCTCACCAAGGCGTCCGAGGACGCCCGGGAGACCACCCGCAAGGCCTCGGAGGCGGCCGAGCGGATCCGCCGCGAGGCCGAGACCGAGGTCGACCGCCTGCGCGCCCAGGCCGAGGAGCAGGCCGACGAGCTGCTCGGCTCGGCGAAGGACGACACCAAGGAGTACCGCGCCAAGACGGTCGAGCTCCAGGAGGAGGCGCGCCGGCTGCGCGGCGAGGCCGAGCAGCTGCGCGCCGAGGCCGTCGACGAGGGCGAGCGGATCCGCGGCGAGGCGCGCCGTGAGGCCGTCCAGCAGATCGAGGAGGCCGCGAGGACCGCCGAGGAGCTGCTCACCAAGGCCCGCGCGGACGCCGACGGGCTGCGCACCAAGGCCGGTGCCGAGAGCGAGCGGGTCAAGTCGGAGGCCATGGAGCGCGCCCAGACGCTCCGGGCCCAGGCCGAGGAGACCCTGGAGCGCACCCGCGCGGAGGCCGAGCGGCTGCGCGCCGAGGCCGAGGAGCAGGCCGAGTCGGTCAAGGACGCGGCCGAGAAGGCCGCGGCCGCGCTGCGCGCGGACGCCGAGCGGGCCGCCGAGGCCCGCCGGGCGGAGGCCGCCGAGGAGCTGACCCGGCTGCACACCGACGCCGAGGCGAAGGTGGCGGCCGCGGGCGAGGAGCTGACCGACGCGCGGGCCGAGGGCGAGCGGATCCGCCGCGAGGCCGCCGAGGAGACGGAGCGGCTGCGCGCCGAGGCCGCCGAGCGGATCCGTTCCTTCCAGGAACAGGCCGAGCAGGAGGCCGAGCGGCTGCGCGCCGAGGCCGCGTCGGACGCCTCGACCACGCGTACGGAGGCGGAGAGCGCGGCGGTACGGCTGCGCACGGAGGCCGCCGAGGAGGCCGAGCGACTGCGGTCGGAGGCCCAGGAGACCGCGGACCGGGTGCGGGCCGAGGCCGCCGCCGCGGCCGAGCGGGTCGCGACCGAGGCCGCCGAAGCCCTCGCCGCCGCGCAGGAGGAGGCCGTCCGGCGCCGCCGGGAGGCCGAGGAGACGCTGGAGTCGGCCCGTTCCGAGGCGGGCCGGGAGCGCGAGCACGCCCGCGCGCAGTCGGAGGAGCTGCTCGCCGCCGCCCGCAAGCGGGTCGAGGACGCGCAGGTCGAGGCGCAGCGCCTGGTCGAGGAGGCGGACGCGCGGGCGACCGAGATGGTCACCGCGGCCTCGCGAGCCGCGCAGGAGGTCCGGGACTCGGTGGCGGGTCTGCGCGAGCAGGCCGAGGAGGAGATCGCCGGGCTGCGCAGCGCCGCCGAGCACGCGGCCGAGCGGACGCGCACCGAGGCGCAGGAGGAGGCGGACCGGGTCCGCGCCGACGCGCACGAGGAGCGGGAGCGGGCGACCGAGGACGCCGGCCGGGTCCGGGCGCGGGCCCACGAGGAGACGGAGGCCGCGAAGGCGTTGGCCGAGCGGACGGTCACGGACGCGATCGCCGAGTCGGAGAAGCTGCGGTCGGACACCGCCGAGTACGCGCAGCGGGTGCGGACCGAGGTGACGGATTCGCTCGCCGCGGCCGAGCAGGACGCGGCCCGGACCCGGGCGGACGCCCGGGAGGACGCGAACCGGATCCGTTCGGAGGCCGCCGAGCGCGCCGAGTCGGTGGTCGGTGAGGCGCGTACGGAGGCGGAGCGGATCGCCGCCGAGGCGGAGCGGGTCCTGGACGAGGCCCGCAAGGCCGCGGACAAGCGCCGTTCGGACGCCGCCGAGCAGGCCGACGCGCTGCTCGCGGAGGCGACGGGTCAGGCCGAGCTGCTCACCGCCGAGGCGGTCGAGCTCATGGAGACCGCCGAGCAGGACGCCCAGCGCCTGCGCTCCGAGGCCGAGCAGGTCAGGGCCGAGGGCGAGGCGCACGCGGAGGCGCTGCGGACGGCGGCGCTCGCGGAAGCCGAGCAGGTGCTCGACGAGGCCCGCGGGGCCGCGGACAAGCGCCGCTCGGACGCCGCCGAGCAGGCCGACGCGCTCCTCGCGAAGGCGACCTCGGAGGCCGAGCGGCTCACGCGCGAGGCGAACGCCCGGGCGGAGCGGCTCACCGCCGAGGCGGTCGAGCTCATGGAGAGCACCGAGCAGGACGCCCACCGCCTGCGTACGGAGGCCGAGCAGGTCAAGATCGACGGGGAGGCGCACGCACAGGCCCTGCGGGCCGCGGCTCTCGCCGACGGCGAGCGGGTCCTCGACGAGGCCCGCGAGGCGGCCGACAAGCGCCGCTCGGACGCCGCGGAGCAGGCCGACGCGCTCCTGGCGAAGGCGACCTCGGAGGCCGAGCGGCTCACGCGCGAGGCGAACGCGGAGGCGGACCGGGTCACCCGCGAGGCGAACGCCGAGGCCGAGCGCGTCACCCGGGAGGCGGGCGAGCTCGCCGACGCGGTCACGGCGGACGCGCGCGCCGAGGCGGAGTCGACGGTGGGTTCCGCGCAGCGGGACGCCGAGCGGATCCGCGCCGAGTCGGAGCGGCTGAGGGCGGACGCCGAGGCGGCTGCCGAGCAGATGCGGTCGGAGGCCCGCGCGGAGGCGGACCGCACGCTCGACGAGGCGCGGGAGGCCGGCGCCCGGAAGCGTTCGGACGCGGCCGAGCAGGCGGACCAGCTCATCGCGAAGGCCCAGGAGGAGGCGCTGCGCGCCACCACCGAGGCCGAGTCGCAGGCGGACACGATGGTCGGCGCGGCCCGCAAGGAGGCCGAGCGGATCGTCGCCGAGGCGACCGTCGAGGGCAACTCCCTGGTGGAGAAGGCCCGTACGGACGCGGACGAGCTCCTCGTCGGGGCGCGCGGCGACGCGACGGCCATAAGGGACCGGGCCGAGGAGCTGCGGAGCCGGGTCGAGGGCGAGGTCGAGGAGCTGCACGAGCGGGCACGCCGTGAGAGCGCCGAGCAGATGAAGACGGCGGGCGAGCGGGTCGACAAGCTGGTGGCGGCCGCGACGGAGCAGCGCGCCGAGGCCGAGGAGAAGGCGAAGGAGCTGGTCTCCGAGGCGAGTTCGGAGGCGAGCAAGGTCCGTATCGCCGCGGTCCGCAAGGCGGAGGCGCTCCTCAAGGAGGCCGAGCAGAAGAAGGCCTCGCTGGTCGCGGAGGCCGAGGGCATCAAGGCGGAGGCCGAGCGGATCAGGGCCGAGGCCCAGGCCGAGGCCGAGAGGACGGTCGAGGAGGGCCAGCGCGAACTGGAGGTGCTCGTGCGTCGCCGCAAGGACATCAATGCCGAGATCTCCCGTGTCCAGGACGTCCTGGAGGCGTTGGAGTCTTTCGAGACTCCTTCTGCGGGGGCGAAGTCCACCGCGGCGGCGGGCGCGTCAGCGGGGTCCACTCGTTCGAGTGGCAAGACCCAGGACGGCTAGCCACTCAAAAGGCTGGACATTCTCCAGATCAAACGGGCATACGCTCGATGACACGCCGCTTCGGCCCCTAGGATTCCCTCTAACACCTCACCGGTCTCATTCGACAGGAAACCCATGAGCGACACATCCTCCCCCTTCGGCTTCGAGCTCGTGCGGCGCGGTTACGACCGCGGTCAGGTGGACGACCGCATTACCAAGCTCGTGTCCGACCGTGACAATGCTCTGTCCCGCATCACCTCCCTGGAGAAGCGCATCGAGGAGCTCCACCTCGAGACGCAGAACGCCCAGGCGCAGGTCACGGACGCCGAGCCGTCGTACGCGGGACTCGGCGCCCGGGTCGAGAAGATCCTCCGGCTCGCCGAGGAGGAGGCGAAGGACCTGCGTGAGGAGGCCCGTCGCGCCGCCGAGCAGCACCGCGAGCTGGCCGAGTCGGCCGCCCAGCAGGTGCGCAACGACGCGGAGTCGTTCTCGGCCGAGCGCAAGTCGAAGGCCGAGGACGAGGGCGTCCGGATCGTCGAGAAGGCGCAGGGCGAGGCCAACTCGCTGCGCGCCGAGGCGCAGAAGGACGCGCAGTCGAAGCGCGAGGAGGCGGACGCCCTCTTCGAGGAGACCCGCGCCAAGGCCGCCCAGGCCGCCGCGGACTTCGAGACGAACCTGGCCAAGCGCCGCGAGCAGTCGGAGCGCGACCTGGCCTCGCGTCAGGCGAAGGCCGAGAAGCGCCTCGCGGAGATCGAGCACCGCGCCGAGCAGCTCCGCCTCGAGGCCGAGAAGCTCCGGACGGACGCCGAGCGTCGGGCCCGTCAGACGGTCGAGACCGCGCAGCGCCAGGCCGAGGACATCGTGGCCGACGCGAACGCCAAGGCCGACCGGATCCGGAGCGAATCGGAGCGCGAGCTGGCGGCCCTGACGAACCGCCGGGACTCGATCAACGCGCAGCTGACCAACGTCCGCGAGATGCTGGCGACGCTGACCGGTGCCGCGGTGGCGGCGGCCGGCTCCCCGATCGACGACGAGCGCGCGGCCGGTGTCCCGGCCCAGCAGTCCCGTTGACGCACTCCTGGTAACAACTGCGTAGCGTTGCCCGGACCCCCCGTCATTCCGGTGGCGGGGGGTTTTGCGCGCCCGTAGGTTGGTACGCATGATCGAGCTTGAAGGCCTGACCAAGCGTTACGGGGCGAAGACCGCGGTCGACCAGCTGTCCTTCCAGGTGCGTCCTGGCGTGGTCACCGGCTTCCTCGGGCCGAACGGGGCGGGCAAGTCGACGACGATGCGGATGATGCTGGACCTGGACAACCCGACGAGCGGGACGGTCCGGATCGACGGCAAGCACTACCGGGAGCTGAACGAGCCGCTGAAGCACATCGGGGCGCTGCTCGACGCCAAGGCGATGAACGGCGGCCGCTCCGCGTACAACAACCTGCTGTGTCTGGCGCAGTCGAACCGGATCCCGGAGCGCCGGGTGGGCGAGGTGCTGGACCTGGTGGGTCTGACGCAGGTCGCGAAGAAGAAGCCGAAGGGTTTCTCCCTCGGCATGGGGCAGCGTCTGGGCATCGCGTCCGCTCTGCTCGGTGACCCCGAGATCCTGATGTTCGACGAACCCGTCAACGGCCTGGACCCCGAGGGAATTCACTGGATCCGCAATCTGATGAAGGCGTTGGCGGCCGAGGGCCGGACGATCTTCGTTTCCAGCCATCTGATGAGTGAAATGGCCCTGACGGCCGATCATCTGATCGTGATCGGGCAGGGAAAGCTGCTGGCCGACACGTCGATGGCGGATTTCATCCACCAGAATTCCCGGAGTTATGTGCGGCTGCGTTCGCCTCAGCAGGAGCGGCTCAGGGACGTGCTGCACACCAACGGGTTCGTCGCGGTCGAGGCGGGCGAAGGCACCCTGGAGGTGGACGGGGCGACGACCGAGAAGCTGGGCGAGCTGGCCGCGGAGAACGGTCTCGTCCTGCACGAGCTGAGCTCCCAGCGCGCCTCGCTCGAAGAGGCCTTCATGCAGATGACGGCCGGCGCGGTGGAGTACCACGCGCACGGTACGGATGTACACGGTGGCGCTCCGGCGCCCGGCCCCCAGTGGGGCACGACCTCCAAGGGAGCCTGAACGATGGCAGCGGCATCCGCGGTCCTGCAGTCCGAGTGGACCAAGATCCGGACGGTGTCGTCGACCGTCTGGACGCTGGCGAGCGCCCTGATCGTGACGGTGGCGATGAGCGCGGCCGTGTCCGCCTTGATGAGTTCCACCTTCGACCAGCTGAGCGAGGCCGAGCGGCTCACCTTCGACCCGACCCTGATCAGCTTCTCCGGGATGATCCTGGGGCAGCTGGCGATGGTGGTCTTCGGTGTCCTGGTGGTGGGGACCGAGTACTCCTCCGGCATGATCCGCACCTCGCTGGCCGCCGTGCCGCAGCGGGCGACGTTCCTGTTCTCGAAGATCGCGGTGGCGGGCGGTCTCGCGCTCCTGGTGGGTCTCGCGACGAGCTTCCTCTCCTTCTTCCTCGGGCAGGCGCTGCTCGGTGAGCACCGGGCGGCGATCAGCGACGACAACGTGCTGCGGGCGGTGATCGGCGGCGGTCTCTACATGGGTCTGATCGCGCTGTTCTCCATGGGCGTGGCGGCCATGCTGCGCTCGTCGATGCTCTCGCTGGGCATCCTGATGCCGTTCTTCTTCCTGGTCTCGCAGATCCTGTCGCAGGTGCCGAAGGCCAAGGAGGTGGCCCGTTACTTCCCGGACCAGGCCGGCGCGACGATCATGCAGGTGGTGCCGGACGCCATGAACACGGAGGAGGCTCCGTACGGTCCGTGGGGCGGGCTCGGGATCATGGTGCTCTGGGTGGTGGCCTCGCTGCTCGGCGGCTATCTGGTGCTGAAGAAGCGGGACGCCTGAGCCCGCCGGTCCTCCCCCGGGGTCCCCTGGGGGAGGACCCTGAGGTTTCCCGGGAGACCGCCCACGGGCGGTCTCCCCTTTCGCCGGAACCGTCAAGGGCTCGATAAGCTCCTAGCTCATACGGGGGGCTCCGGCCGCCGGCCGCCACGCCCCGACATGGATGCGACCGACCTGTCGATGGGGCTGGACAATGATCGAGGCAGTCGGCCTGACGAAGCGCTACGGCGCCAAGACGGCCGTGTACAACCTTTCCTTCCAGGTGAGGCCCGGTGTCGTCACCGGCTTCCTGGGGCCCAACGGCTCCGGCAAGTCGACCACCATGCGCATGATCCTCGGGCTCGACCGGCCCACCGCGGGGCACGTCACGATCGGCGGCCACCCCTTCCGGCAGCTGCCGAACGCGCCCCGGCAGGTCGGCGCGCTGCTCGACGCCAAGGCCGTGCACGGCGGGCGCAGCGCGCGCAGCCACCTCCTCTCCCTCGCGCAGCTCGCCGGCATCCCGGCGCAGCGCGTCGACGAGGTCCTGGGCGTGGTCGGCCTCCAGGACGTCGCCAAGCGCCGCTCCAAGGGCTTCTCGCTCGGCATGGGCCAGCGCCTCGGCATCGCGGCGGCGCTCCTGGGCGACCCGCAGGTGCTGCTCTTCGACGAGCCGGTCAACGGCCTGGACCCCGAGGGCATCCTCTGGGTCCGGAACCTGATGAAGAAGCTGGCCGCCGAGGGCCGGACGGTCTTCGTCTCCAGCCACCTCATGAGCGAGATGGCCCTGACGGCGGACCATCTGATCGTGATCGGCCGGGGGCAGTTGCTCGCGGACATGAGCGTCACGGACTTCATCTCGGCGAACTCCGCCGACTTCGCCCGCGTGCGGACCCCGCAGACCGAACCGGGGCAGCGGGAGAAGCTCACGGCGACGCTGACGGAGGCCGGCGGGCAGGTGCTGTCCGAGCCGGACGGCGCGCTGCGGGTCACCGGCCTGCCGCTGCCGAGGATCAGCGACCTGGCGCACGACGCGGACGTGCGGATCTGGGAGCTGTCCCCGCACCAGGCCTCCCTGGAGGAGGCGTACATGCGGCTGACGCAGGGCGCCGTGGACTACCGCTCCACCGACGACCGGCTCGCCCACCTCCAGCAGCCGCCGCAGCCCGGACAGCCGGGTTACGGGATGCCGCCGCAGCAGCCGGTGGTCCAGGACGTGCCTCAGCAGGGCTGGTACGCCCCGCCGCCGCCCGGGCAGAACCCGTACGCCGGTGCTCACGGCCAGGCTCCCGTGCCGGGCCCGTTCGCCCCTCCGGCCTCGCGGCCGGGCACCCCTCAGCCGAGCGACACCCCCAAGGACGCCCGATGACCGCTCCCGCCCCGCACCACGCCCCGGCGCCCTACTCCTACGTCTCCCCCATCCCGGTCCGCAGGGCGAACCTCGGTGACGCCCTCGCCTCCGAGTGGACGAAGATCCGTTCGGTGCGTTCGACGCTGTGGACGCTCGGCACGATGATCCTGCTGATGCTGGGCATCGGGCTCGGCGTCGCCGCCATCGCCGCGGCCTCCGAGGCTCCGATGGGCGGGGAGTCCGCGCTCGGCTTCGGATTCTTCGGGATGCTGCCCGCCTCGATCTGCGTGATCACCCTCGGCGTGCTGACGATCTCGTCCGAGTACGGCACGGGCATGATCCGTACGACCCTGACGGCCTGCCCGAGCCGGGCCCGGGTGCTCACGGCGAAGGCGATCGTCTTCTTCCTGCTGGTCTTCACGGTCACCACGGTGGTCGCGGGGCTCGTGGGGGCGGCCCAGGTCGGCATGGTGGACGCGGCGGAGCCGTCGGCGGCCGGGTGGCTGCGAGCGACGGTCGGCGCGGGCGCCTACCTGGCGATGCTCGGGCTCCTGTCGATGGCGATCGGCACGGTGGTCCGGCACTCGGCCGGCGCGATCACGGTGATGATCGGTGTCCTGCTGCTGCCGCTCGTGGCCGCCATGTTCATGTTCTCCGAGGCGCTGAGGTCGGTCCAGGAGTTCCTGCTCACCTACTCGGTCCCCTCGCAGATGATCGCGCTGTACACCGACTCCGCCCCGTTCGGCGACGGGGGCCCCGCGGGCTGGGAACCGCTGCTGATCATGACGGGGGTCACGGGGGCCGTCCTGGCCGGCGCGTTCGCCCTGCTGAACAGCCGGGACGTGTAGGGCCGGCGGAGGCTCAGTACCTCGGCGCGTTACGGGACCGCTGCACCCTGGTGGTGCGGCGGTCCTTCGCGTTCCAGCAGGCCTTGTGCCAGTGGCGCCTGTCGTCCACTCCCCCGTACTCCGGCCAGGCGACCACGTGGGGGGCGCCGCCGGAGATCTCCTGGTCGCAGCCGGGGCAGCGGTAGCGCTTGCCGGGTGCGCTCGCGCCGGCGACGAGACGGACGTACCATTCCTCGCCCTGCCAGGACTCGGTGCGCTGCACGCCGCCGTACCGGTCGCCGTGGTCGCCCTGCTGCACGGGCTTCTCACGGCCGCGGGAGCGGTTGTGGCGCGGGGACACGGGCACACCTCACGGGGACTGGGAACACGGACCGTTTCCTCAAGCCTACGGGCCGCGACCCGGTGCCCCGGGCGCCCTCCGCCACGGCTTAGCCGAAAATCGCAAGAACTTCATGAAGGCCCGTTGCCTATGGCACGTGTCAGACGTTGTTGCCTGTGCGGAGGAGATACGCGTCGGCCGCGAGGAGGCAGTAGCGATGCGCGTGGGTACGTTCGTTCTGGCCGCCCAGTTCCCGGGCCAGGGACAGGGTGAGGCCTTGCACCGGGCGGTGCGGACCGCCGAGGTCGCCGAGGAGGCGGGCCTCGACTCGGTCTGGCTGGCCGAGCACCATTTCGTGCCGTACGGGGTCTGCCCGTCGGCCGTGACGCTGGCCGCGCTGCTCCTCGGCCGCACACGACTGCTGCGGGTGGGCACGGCGGTGAGTGTGCTGCCGACCGTCCACCCGGTCGCCCTCGGCGAGCAGGCGGCACTGCTGCACCTCACCTCGGGCGGCAGGTTCACCCTCGGGGTGGGCCGGGGCGGGCCCTGGGTGGACCTGGAGGTCTTCGGCGCGGGTCTCGACGCGTACGAGAAGGGCTTTCCCGAATCGCTCGACCTGCTGCTGCGCTGGCTCACCGAGCCACGCGTCGGCGCCCGGGGAGAACGATTCTCCTTCCGTGAGGTACCGGTGGTGCCCCGCCCCGACGAACTGATCGGCGGGGCCGCGTCCCCCGAGGTGGTGGTGGCCTGCACCTCGCCCCGGAGTGTGCGGCTGGCCGCCGAGCGGGGACTGCCGATGCTGCTCGGGATGCACTGCGGTGACGCGGACAAGGCAGAGATGGTCGGCGCCTGGGCACGGTACGCGCGGGAGGCCGGGCGGGACCCGGACGAGATCGCGCGGATCGGGTCCTGCCATGTCTCGGCGGGAGTCGCCCAGCTCGCGGACCGGGGCGCGGACGCGGCGGAGGCACTGGTGAAGGCGATGCCGGGCTGGTTGAAGCAGGGCCTCGACGCGCACATGACGGTCGACGGCCGGCAGCGGACGATGCGGGACCCCGTGGCGTACACGGAGCTGCTGTGCGGGCTGCACCCGGTGGGCACGCCCCGGCACGCGGCGGACCGGCTCGCGGCGACCTCGGAGCGTACGGGCATCACGCGCTTCGCCCTGCTCGCCGAGGGCTCGGGTGACCTCGCGGCGACCGAGGAGAACGTCCGGCGGCTCGGCGCGGAGGTCCTGCCACTCCTGGTGTGAGTCCCGTCCGGCGGGACCGTGCCGCCGCTCCGGCCTCTCTTCGTGGTCGGCGCGTGTCGGCACGCGTCGGCCACGTCTCCCACGAAGCGGAGCGGCGGCACCATGTCTCAGCAGTCGCGCAGTCCCGGCGACTGGTTCAGCAGCTGCCCCCGTACGGACGTGAAGCGGGCGAGCCGCTCGTCCACCGCCGGGTCCAGCGGGAAGACCGCCACGCGGTGGCAGTTCTGGAAGGCGAGACGCACCCCGAAGTGCCGCTGCAGCGCGCCACGAATGGCGTCACTCGCGAGCGCGCGCAGCAGCTGACCACGTGCCTGCTCATTCGGCGGCGGCGTCTGGTTGTCGGCGAACTCGCCGCCGTCGACCTTCAGCTGAGCCACCAGAGAACTGATCATCTCCCATGCGTAGGGCAGGGAGGTCCGGACGCAGTCGACGAAGTCGGCTTCGTCGACCTCGCCTCGCTCGGCCTGTTCCAACAGTGCCGGTGAGACGTCGAGCGACATGGGTTCTCCTCTCGCGGCCCCGCGGACGGGGCCTTGCGGGCAGGGCGAAAGCCGCCGTACGCCACGCAGCGTGCACGGACGACGACCTCCAGCTTCCACGGTAAGCGCGCAGTCCGGGCCGCACCAGAAGATGGAGAGCACAACCGGCTGATAACCGACGGGTGTTCGGCTCAGGATCATGCCTCCGCGATGCCCGGCCCGCGTCCGGCCCCTGCCCGGCCCGCGCCCGAATCGCGCGGAGGAGCGCCCGTCTTGTAGCGTTGCCGACCATGCGTCTCGTCATTGCCCGTTGTTCCGTGGACTACGCGGGCCGGCTCACGGCCCACCTGCCCTCCGCACCCCGTCTGATCCTCATCAAGGCAGACGGCAGCGTCTCCATCCACGCCGACGACCGGGCGTACAAACCGCTCAACTGGATGTCCCCGCCGTGCACCCTGAAAGAGGGTGGCGACGGTGACGCCGGCGTCTGGACCGTGATCAACAAAGCGGGCGAGAAACTGATCATCACGATGGAGGAGATCCTCCACGACTCCTCGCACGAACTGGGTGTGGACCCCGGTCTCATCAAGGACGGCGTCGAGGCGCACCTCCAGGAGCTGCTCGCCGACCGCATCGAGACGCTCGGCGAGGGATACACCCTGATCCGCCGCGAGTACCCGACCGCGATCGGCCCGGTGGACATCCTGTGCCGCGACGCGGACGGCGCGACGATCGCGGTGGAGATCAAGCGGCGCGGCGAGATCGACGGCGTCGAGCAGCTGACCCGCTACCTGGAGCTGCTCAACCGCGATCCGCACCTGGCGCCGGTGCGGGGCGTCTTCGCGGCCCAGGAGATCAAGCCGCAGGCCCGGGTGCTCGCCACGGACCGCGGGATCGGCTGCGTGGTCCTGGACTACAACGCGATGCGGGGCATCGAGGACGACAAGCTGCGGCTCTTCTAGCGGCCGCGAGGACGACGGCGGTACGGGGACGGCCCCGGGAGCGGTGAACGCGCCCGGGGCCGTTGTCGTACCCGTACGCCGGTCAGGCGGGCGTACCGGAGCCGGTGGAGGCGCCGGGGGCGGGCGGGCCGCCGAGGGTGGCGGAGGCGGAGTTGCCGGGGTTCTGCGTCGTTGTCGGCGCGACGGTCGGCGGCGTCGTCGGCGAGGTCGTGCTCGGCTCCGGCTCCGTCGTCGGCGACGTGGTGGTCGGCTTCGGCGGCTTCGGTGTCGTCGACGACGGCGACGGCCTCGTGGTCGTCGGGCGCGGCCCGCTCGTCAAGGTCGGAGTCGTCGGCGGGGCCGTCGTCTCCGTCGGGGTCCTCGTGGTCGTCGGGCTGTCCGAGGGCGACGACGTACCGGACGTGGTGGACGTGGCGGGGTTCGACGGGTCCGACGGGGACGTGCTCTCGGAGCCGGAGGGGCTCGGGGAGTCGGAGGGTGCGGGGTCGCCGCTCTCGCTCGGCGCACCCGCCTCGCCCTCGGCCGGCGGCTCCTCGGGTTCGGAGCCGTCGTCGGTGGAGCCCTGGGTGGCCGTGCTGTCGGAGGTGACGTGGTTGGTGGCCGGGTCCTCGCCGTTGCCGGAGGTGGCGCCGAGGGTCACGACGGTGCCGAGGACGGCGATGAGGAGGGCGCCCGCGCCGACGGCGGTGAGGTTGCGGCGGGCCAGGTTCAGGATGCCCGTCACCGGGCCGCGCCTGCCGGCGACGTCCCCTTGGGGGCGGGTGAGGAGCGTCGGGCCCTCGTCGGCGAAGCCGGGGAACGCGGAGGCCGAGACGGCTGCCGGTGCCCGCCCGGCGCCGCCGGGCGGCGGGGCCTTCCGTACGGGCCCGCCCGGCAGGGGGGCCGTGACGGGTTCCGGCGCCTGCCGTACGGGGAGGGCGGGGGTGCCGCGCGGAGGCGAGACGGGCTCCTCCGCGTGGGCCGTGGCCGGGGTGCCGCGCTCTCCGGAGAGGTCGGAGACGAGGGCGAGCGCCCGGCGGCCGGCGACCGTGCCGCGCTTGTCGGCGAGCACACCGCGCAGCGCGATGGAGGCTTCGAGTTCGGCGCGGGCCCGCTCCAGGTTGCCGGTGCAGAGGGCGAGGACGCCGAGCTCGTGGTGGAAGTAGGCCTCCTCCGCGACCTCGCCGGTGAGCCGGGCGGCCTCCTGCCCGGCGCGCAGGGCACGCTCCCAGGCGCCCCAGTGCAGTCCGGCGGCGAGGGCGGGGGCTGCGGCGCGGGCGAGGAGGACGGCGGTGGCGCGGTGCTCGGCGGTGTCGGCGGTGTCGGGCCCGGCGTCGGGCCCGGTCCCGGCGGCGCTCGAGCGGATGCCGGGTCCGGTCCCGCCTCCGGCTCCACCTGCCGCGCCCGCTCCCGCGATCAGGACGGTCAGGGCAGCGAGGAGGGCGTCCGATTCGGCGGCGGCCCGCTCCGGGGTCACGGAGGGGTGGGCGGTCCACCAGGCGTAGTGCTGGGCGACGGTGTGGGCGCGGGCGGCGGGCTCGGTCTCGTACCCCTGGGCGAGGAGCTGGGTGAGCACGCCGGCGGCGAGCCGGTAGCGGGGTCCGACCGGGGAGAGCAGGCCGCAGGCCATGAGTTCGCCGAGGGCGGCGTCGGCGTGGGTGTCGCCGACGAGGGCCGGCAGATGGGCCTGGTGCGGGACCTCGCCGCCGAGGGCGACGGCGAAGCGGAGGGTGGTCTGGGCGGAGCGGCTGAGCCGGGAGGCGAGCAGGGCGGCGGGGGCGGCGCCCTCGCCGAGGCTGGGCAGAGGTATCTCGCGGAGTTCGACGTCGGGGTCGTCGATGCCGTCGAACGCGGCGGCGGCGACGGCCGCGGCCGCGTCGGGGTCGGTCGGCCCGAAGGCCTCCTCGAGGGCGCCGAAGGCGTCGAACTCGGCGGGGGTGACGCGCAGCCGGTCGCGCTGGCGGAGCAGGGCGCCGGCCTGCACGAAGCGCAGCGGCAGGCCTTCGGACTCGAACCAGAGGTCGCCGGCCCAGTTGGCCTCGTCGTCGGTGAGGGTACGGCCGACGGCGCTCTCCAGGAGCTTCAGGGCGGCGCCGCGGCCGAGGCCGGCGAGGTGCAGTTCCTCGACGGGGGCGTCGGCCGAGGGGGCGGGGGTGTCGGGGCGGGCGGCGAGGAGGAAGGCGCACTCGGGTGCGGCGGTGAGGAGTTCGTCGAGGGCGGCGCCGCCGAACTCCAGGTCGTCGACGACGACGACGGCGCCGATCTCGCGGAGCCGGTCGAGGAGGGTCTCGCGGCCCGGCCGGTGGTCGGGGGCGTACCGGACGGCGGCGAAGAGCTCGTGGAGGAGTTCGGTGGGGGTGCGGTGGTGGCCGGAGAGCCGGACGACTCCGTCGGGGGCGAGCCCGGCGCAGTCGGCGGCGACCGCGTCGAGGAGGGCGGTGCGGCCGGATCCGGCGGGGCCGGTGAGACGCGCGGTGCGGCCGCGGCCGAGGATGCCGACGAGGCGCTCGCGCTGTTCCTGGCGTTCGAGGAGGGGCAGCTGGGGTGCGGCGGGGCCCGGCGGGACGGGCGGGGCCGCGGCGCGGGCGGCCTCGGCTCGTTCCTCGGGGGTGCGGGGGCGGGGGGAGGCGGGTTCCTGTCCGGGCGGGCAGGGTTCGACCTCGCTGCCGTCGACGGGGTTGACGGTGACGAGCAGGTCGCCGGAGACGAGCCGGACGACGCGGGCACGCGCGGGTGCGGGCGCCGGTGCGGGCGTACCGCGTCCGTGGCGGGCGTCGTCACCCTCGGCGTCGTGTCCGTACTCCTCCGGCGCCCGGTTGATCGGGTCCATGGTCCAAGCCCCCAAGAAGCGGTGTCCGGTGCCCGCGGGTGGGTCCGTCAATGTGCGGGCGACCGAACCCTAGACCGTGGTCAGGCGGCCGGGAACAGGTGGGGTGCTCCCGAGACCAAGACGTCACGGTCTTGTGAGGATTGAGCGTGACGCCGGGCTCACACAGCTGCTTCACAGACGACTTCACCGAGGACGGGAGCCCCGCGGGCTCACACCCGGGGCAGGGACTCCAGGGCGAGGCCGCCCTCGATGGCGAGGATGCGGTGCAGTCGGGTGGCGACGAGCAGCCGCTGCATCTGGGGCGGCACCCCGCGCAGGACGAGACGCCGGCCGCAGCGGCCCGCACGCCGGTGGGCGCCCATGATGACGCCGAGACCGGTGGCGTCCCAGGAGTCGAGGCCGGTCAGGTCGAGCACCAGGTCGCCGACGCCGTCGTCGACGGCCGAGTGCAGGACCGTACGGGCGTCCGCCGCGCTGCGGACGTCGAGGCGGCCCCCGACGACCAGCTCGACGTGGTCGCCCCTGATGTGCATATGCGCTCCCCGAGAGTGCTCCGTCTTGCAACAACTGACTGCCGTACGGGCAGAAGCGTTGCGCCTTGTCAGCGAACCGGTACCGAAATTCACCCCACAGGGTGAGGGCGGGATGGCGGGCCGGGCTCAGTACTTGTAGTAGCCCTGCCCGCTCTTGCGACCGATGTCACCCGCGTCCACCATCCGGCGCATCAGCTCCGGCGGTGCGAACTTCTCGTCCTGGGACTCGGTGTAGATGTTGTTCGCGGCGTTCACCAGGATGTCGATGCCGGTGAGGTCGGCCGTGGCGAGCGGGCCCATGGCGTGGCCGAAGCCGAGCTTGCAGGCGATGTCGATGTCCTCGGCGGTGGCGACGCCCGACTCCTGGAGCTTGGCGGCCTCGACGACGAGGGCGGCGATGAGCCGGGTGGTGACGAAGCCGGCCACGTCGCGGTTGACGACGATGCAGGTCTTGCCGACCGACTCGGCGAACTCCCGGGCGGCGGCGAGGGTCTCGTCGCTGGTCTTGTAGCCGCGGACGAGCTCGCAGAGCTGCATCATCGGGACCGGGGAGAAGAAGTGGGTGCCGACGACGGCCTCGGGGCGTCCGGTCACCGCGGCGATCTTGGTGATCGGGATCGCGGAGGTGTTGGAGGCCAGGACGGCGCCGTCCTTGGCGACCTTGTCGAGCGCGCGGAAGATGTCGTGCTTCACGTCGAGGTTCTCGAAGACGGCCTCGACGACGACGTCCGCGTCGGCGACGGCTTCGAGTTCGGTGGTGGCGGTGATCCGGCCGAGTGCGGCCTCGGCGTCGGCGGCGTCCAGCTTGCCCTTCGCGACGAACCGGTCGTACGACGCCTTGATGCCGTCGGTGCCGCGGGTGAGGGCGGCGTCGGTGACGTCACGCAGGACGACGTCCCAGCCCGCCTGCGCCGAGACCTGCGCGATGCCGGACCCCATGAGTCCGGCCCCGATGACGGCGAGCTTCCTGGCCACGATGTTCCACCCCTCAACGCCTGTTCACTTCTGGCTCCTCGGCGGAGATTAGCGGTCGGCGGGCGTCATGTGACCGCGAAGTAACGCGCGTCACGCCTTGTTTGACGGACGTCACACTCACGGCACCCCGTTCGGGTGCCTCCATGGTCGCCGAATACCCCCTGGGGGTACAGTTCGGGCGCACCCCGTTCCGACGGCCCTTCGACACCGCCGCCGTCATCGGCCGCGGCCGGCCGACGGCGACGCCCTAGGCTGGGCCCATGGTCAATCTGACGCGCATCTACACCCGTACCGGCGACCAGGGCACCACGGCGCTCGGCGACATGAGCCGGACCGCCAAGACGGATCCGCGGATCTCGGCGTACGCCGACGCCAACGAGGCGAACGCCGCCATCGGTACGGCGATCGCCCTCGGGCAGCTCGACGAGGAGGTCGTGAAGGTCCTCGTCCGGGTGCAGAACGACCTGTTCGACGTGGGCGCCGACCTCTGCACACCGGTGGTGGAGGACCCGAAGTACCCGCCGCTCCGCGTCGAGCAGGGGTACGTCGACAAGCTGGAGGCCGACTGCGACCGCTTCCTGGAGGAGCTGGAGAAGCTGCGCTCCTTCATCCTGCCGGGCGGCACGCCCGGCGCGGCCCTGCTGCATCAGGCGTGCACGGTGGTCAGGCGGGCGGAGCGCTCCACCTGGGCGGCGATCGAGGTGCACGGCGAGACGATGAACCCCCTGACGGCCACGTACCTCAACCGCCTGTCAGACCTGCTCTTCATCCTTGCGCGCACCGCGAACAAGGCGGTCGGGGACGTCCTCTGGGTCCCGGGCGGGGACCGCTGACGACCCGTGTGAGCAGTCGTGCGGGAGGCCGTGCGGGGCCTCCGGGGCCTCCGGGGCCTCCGGGGCCTCCGGGGCCTCCGGGGCCTTCTTCGGCCAGATCGCGTAGCTGAGCGCGATCAGGCCGTGGATGCCCGCCGCACGCCAGGCGACGTAGATCCAGTGGCGGAGCCCGTCGGTGTTCCCGTCGTCGCCGACGTACCAGCTCGCGAGGAGCAGCAGTCCCGAGGCGACCGCCGCCGCGACCGCCGAGCCGAGCCAGATCGCGCCCTCGTGGCGGGCGCGGGCCATCTCGTACTTCGGCGGCTTCGGGGGCGGCGGGGCGCCGCCGAAGCGGTGCGCGGCGTGGCCGTCGAGCCACTTCACGGTGCGGTGGCCGTGGCCGACGGTGTAGCCGATGTAGAGGGCGGCGAGGCCGTGCTTCCAGCTGGGGTCGGCGCCGTTCTTGAGGTCGATCGCCGTGACGACGAGGAGCAGGACCTCCAGGAGCGGCTCGCACAGCAGGATCGCGACACCCGTCCGGGGCATCCTCAGCAGGTAGCGGGCGGCGAGTCCGGCGGCCAGCAGGACCCAGAAGCCGACTTCGCAGACGACGATCAGCGTGACGATCACGACGGTTCCCCTTTCGGTTCCCCCTCAGCGTCCCGTGGGTTCCGGCGGCACGCGTCGTCGCCGGTGACGACGTGCGTCTACATCCTTCGACGGAGGACGGATCGGCCCGGACGAGGAGGTCGCGGCACCGGCGGCCGTGTTGGATGAGTACGTGACGCCCCCCCGCCCGGAACTCCCCCGTCCGTCCCTTCGCCGCCCCGCGTTTCCCCGCCCGCACCGCGTCGACCTGCTCATCGCCGTCAGCGGCCTCGCCGGCGGTCTGCTCCTGTGGGCGTTCGGGCTGTACGTGACGGACGACCACGTCTTCGGGCAGCGCTGGGCGACGCTGGTCCCGCTGACCGTGATGGCCGCGACGGAGGCCCTGCGCCGTACCGCACCGCGGTTCGCCCTGGTCGTCGCCACCCTGGCGATCGTCGGCGACCAGCTCACCCACGGCAATCTCGCCACGATCCTGATGTTCACGGACGTGGTCTACGCGGCGGTGGTCTACGGCACGCCCGCCCTGGCCCGGCGCGTCCCGTACACCACGGGGTTCATCACCGTCGCGACCACGGGCGTCCTCCTCGTCTGGTGGCAGAACGCGATCGCGCTGCTCGTGGGCGCGCTCACCGGCATGCTCTCCTTCCTGCCCGCGGTGACCGGCTCGATCGTGCGCAACCACCGGAACGCGGCGGACGCCGCCCGGCTGCGCGCGGAGCAGACGGCGCTGCTGGCCGAGATGGACCGGGCGCAGGCGGTGGTGGCGGAGCGGGCCAGGATGGCGCGCGAGCTGCACGACATGGTGGCCAACCATCTCTCGGCCATCGCGATCCACTCGACGGCCGCGCTGTCGCTCGACGAACCGGCCACCACCCGGCAGGCGCTCACCGTGATCCGGGAGAACAGCGTGGCGGGCCTGACGGAGATGCGCCGGCTCATCGGTCTGCTCCGGGACAGCGGCGCCGAGACGGAGCCGGCCGCCGCGCCCACCCTGGCGGGTCTCGACGCGCTGGTCGCGCAGGCGGGGGCGAACGGCGGCCCCGCCGGGCTCACCGTCGTCCTGGACGACACCCGCGAGCCGGCGGGAGGGCTGCCGGCGCCGGTGGAGCTGGCCGCGTACCGGATCGTGCAGGAGTCGCTGACGAACGCGCTCAAGCACGCGGCCCCGGGCGAGGTGCGGGTCACGCTCGCGCAGGGGCCGGGCTCCCTCTCCGTGACGGTGTCGAGTCCGTACGGGGAGCGCCCGGGGCCGACCGCACCCGGTTCGGGGGCGGGTCTGGTGGGGATGCGGGAGCGGGTGGCGCTGCTCGACGGGGTCTTCGAGGCGGGTCCCGTCCCGGACGGCGAGAGCCGGAAACGATGGCGGGTACGGGTGGAGCTGCCCGTGGACAGGAACGACGGGGAGCGGGCATGACGGTACGGGTGGTGGTCGCCGAGGACCAGAGCGCGGTACGGGCGGGGCTCGTCCTCATCCTGGGCAGCGCGCAGGACATCGAGGTGGTCGGGGAGGCGGCGGACGGCGAGCGGGCGGTGGAGCTGGCGCGGGAGCTGCGGCCGGACCTGGTCCTGATGGATGTGCAGATGCCCCGGATGGACGGGGTGACGGCGACGGGGATCGTGGTCGCGGAGGGGCTCGCGGACGTGCTGGTCCTGACGACGTTCGATCTGGACGAGTACGTCTTCGGGGCGCTGCGGGCGGGCGCGGCCGGTTTCCTCCTGAAGAACGCGGAGGCGGGGGAGCTGATCGAGGCGGTGCGGACGGTGGCGCGCGGTGAGGGGCTGATCGCTCCGACGGTGACCCGACGGCTGATCGCGGCGTTCGCGGCGGCGAGCCGGCCCGCGCGCACCTCGGATCCCGCCGTGCTGGCGTCGCTGACGCCCCGGGAGCAGGAGGTCCTCTCGGCGGTCGGGCAGGGGTTGTCGAACGCGGAGATCGCGGTACGGCTCGACATGGCGGAGGCGACGGTGAAGACGCACGTCAGCAAGGTGCTGGGGAAGCTGGAGCTGCGGAGCCGGGTCCAAGCGGCGGTTCTGGCTCAGGAGTTGGGCGTCTGACTGACGGCGGCGACGTTGGTCTGGACCTCTTGACGATTGGTCCAGACCTTCCTACGCTCGCGGGGCGCGCGCATCTTCACGGACCACCCCCACCCTTGTCCGTCCGCAACTTGAGGAGCACCGTTGAGCACTCAAGCACCGACGCGCAGAACAGGGTTCAGACACCGTGCCGCCGCCGGTCTGACCGCCCTGATCCTGCCCCTGGCCGCCATGGTCGGCCTCGCCACCCCCGCCGAGGCCGCCACCTCGGCCACGGCCACGTACACCAAGACCCAGGACTGGGGCACCGGATTCGGTGCCAACTGGACGGTGAAGAACACCGGCACCACCACCATCAACTCCTGGACCGTCGAGTGGGACTACCCCGCCGGCACCTCCGTCACCTCCGCCTGGGACGCCACCGTCACCAGCTCCGGCACCCACTGGACCGCCAAGAACGTCGGCTGGAACGGGACCCTCGCCCCCGGCGCCTCCGTCTCCTTCGGCTACAACGGCGCCGGCCCCGGCGCCCCCACCGGCTGCAAGATCAACGGCGCCCCCTGTGACGGCACCAGCCAGCCCGGCGACAACGCCCCCTCGGCCCCCGGCACGCCCGCCGCCTCCGCCATCACCGACACCTCGGTGAAGCTCACCTGGACCGCGGCCACCGACGACAAGGGCATCAAGAACTACGACGTCCTGCGCGACGGCACCAAGGTCGCCACGGTCACCGGCCTCACCCACACCGACCAGGGCCTGACCGCCGGCACCGACTACAGCTACACGGTCGTCGCCCGCGACACCGTCGACCAGACCGGCCCCGCCGCCGGACCGGTCGCCGTCCGCACCACCGGCGGAGGCGGCGGCCAGCCCCTCCCCAACGCTGTGAAGATGGGCTACTTCACGAACTGGGGCGTCTACGGCCGCAACTACCACGTGAAGAACATCGTGACCTCGGGCTCCGCGTCCAAGATCACCCACATCAACTACGCCTTCGGCAACGTCACGGGCGGCAAGTGCACCATCGGTGACGCCTACGCCGACTACGACAAGGCCTACACCGCCGACCAGTCCGTCGACGGCGTCGCCGACACCTGGGACCAGCCGCTGCGCGGCAACTTCAACCAGCTGCGCAAGCTGAAGAAGGCCTACCCCAACATCAAGATCCTCTGGTCCTTCGGCGGCTGGACCTGGTCCGGCGGCTTCGGCCAGGCCGTCCAGAACCCGACCGCCTTCGCCCAGTCCTGCTACGACCTGGTCGAGGACCCGCGCTGGGCCGACGTCTTCGACGGCATCGACCTGGACTGGGAGTACCCCAACGCCTGCGGTCTCTCCTGCGACACCAGCGGTCCCGCCGCCTTCAAGAACATGATGCAGGCCATGCGCGCCAAGTTCGGCGCGAACAACCTGGTCACCGCGGCCGTCACGGCCGACGCCTCCGCCGGCGGCAAGATCGACGCCGCCGACTACGCGGGCGCAGCGCAGTACATGAACTGGTTCAACGTCATGACGTACGACTTCTTCGGCGCCTGGGCGGCGAAGGGCCCGACGGCCCCGCACTCCCCGCTCACCTCCTACGCCGGCATCCCGCAGGCGGGCTTCAACTCCGCCGAGGCGATCGCCAAGTTCAAGGCGAAGGGCGTCCCCGCCAACAAGCTGCTGCTCGGCATCGGCTTCTACGGACGCGGCTGGACCGGCGTCACCCAGTCCGCCCCCGGCGGCACGGCGACCGGACCGGCGGCGGGCACCTACGAGCAGGGCATCGAGGACTACAAGGTCCTGAAGAGCTCCTGCCCGGCCACCGGCACCGTCGCGGGCACGGCGTACGCCCACTGCGGCACCAACTGGTGGAGCTACGACACCCCGGCCACGGTCACGTCCAAGATGAACTGGGCGAAGAACCAGGGGCTGGGCGGCGCGTTCTTCTGGGAGTTCAGCGGTGACACCGGCAACGGCGAACTCGTCGGCGCCATCAACACCGGCCTGAACTAGTCCCTGCCGGAGAAGCGAGAAGCGGGGGACGGCGCAGCACGCCGTCCCCCGCTTCTTCACGCCCTACGCGACGTTCACCCTCTGCCCGGGGGGCGCCGCCTCGAGCCAGGCCATGAACCCGGTCCGCGCGTCCTCGCTCATCGCGAGCTCCAGACGCACACCCTCGTACATACAGGGCTGGATCACCGCGTCCGAGAGCAGCGCGAGCTCCTCCTCGCCCTCCGGCATCCGGCGCTCCAGGGCCACGATCGACGAGCGCTCCAGCACCCGGCGAGGCCGGGGCGCGTACGAGAAGACACGGAACCAGGCGATCTCGTCACCGCTGTAGCGGGCGACGCCGTACACCCAGCCCTTGCCGCTCGGGTCCGGATCGTCCGGGACGTTCCAGTGCAGGGAACAGTCGAAGGTGCCGCCGGCCCGCTGGAGCAGCCTGCGGCGCAAGCCGAAGACGAAGAGCCCGATCACCGCCAGTGCGACGACCAGGCCGCACACGAGCAGAGCGAGGAACATCTTCACCGACCTCCTCGCTGCGTCCCGTAGCCGGCACCGCCGGCAGAACCGAATACAACCTGCAACTGCATCGCCTCAGCCGCGGCACGCTCCGGGGACTCCCGGACCGTGCCGCGGCTGAGGGCACTACTCTGCGCGGACCGTCAGCGGACCGCTACCGCGCGCAGCCGGACGTCGGCGCGCCGCTCGGCGGCCGCGTCGGAATCCGACTTCGCACGCTCCAGCGCGCGCTCGGCGCGCTGGGCGTCGATCTCGTCCGCCAGCTCGCAGATCTCCGCGAGCAGAGACAGCTTGTCGTCGGCGAACGAGATGAATCCGCCGTGCACGGCGGCGACGACGGTCGTGCCCTCGCTCGTACGGATGGTCACCGGGCCCGACTCCAGCACACCGAGCAGCGGCTGGTGGCCGGGCATGACGCCGATGTCGCCGGAGGTGGTACGCGCGATGACCAGGGTGGCCTCGCCGGACCAGACACTCCGGTCCGCGGCGACCAGCTCGACGTGCAGCTCAGCAGCCAAGGGTGGCTCCTCGGGTCACCACCCGGCGGTCGTGCCGGGTGTTGGGGTCAATTCTAGTGGGCGTGGTGAGGGGGGCGGGACAGGTCCCGCCCCCCTCGGGCGGCACGGGGCTCAGGAGACGCCGAGTTCCTTGGCGTTGTTCTTGAGGTCCTCGATGCCACCGCACATGAAGAACGCCTGCTCGGGGAAGTGGTCGTACTCACCGTCGCAGATCGCGTTGAACGCGGCGATCGACTCGTCGAGCGGAACGTCCGAACCGTCCACACCGGTGAACTGCTTCGCCGCGTGGGTGTTCTGGGACAGGAAGCGCTCGACACGCCGGGCGCGGTGGACAACGAGCTTGTCCTCCTCGCTCAGCTCGTCGATACCGAGGATCGCGATGATGTCCTGGAGGTCCTTGTACTTCTGCAGGATTCCCTTGACGCGCATGGCGGCGTCGTAGTGGTCCTGCGCGATGTAGCGCGGGTCCAGGATCCGGGACGTGGAGTCCAGCGGGTCCACGGCCGGGTAGATGCCCTTCTCGGAGATCGGACGGGAGAGAACCGTCGTCGCGTCGAGGTGGGCGAAGGTGGTGGCCGGAGCCGGGTCGGTCAGGTCGTCCGCGGGGACGTAGATCGCCTGCATCGAGGTGATCGAGTGACCACGGGTCGAGGTGATGCGCTCCTGGAGGAGACCCATCTCGTCGGCCAGGTTCGGCTGGTAGCCCACCGCGGAGGGCATACGGCCGAGCAGGGTGGAGACCTCGGAACCGGCCTGGGTGAAGCGGAAGATGTTGTCGATGAAGAACAGCACGTCCTGCTTCTGCACATCGCGGAAGTACTCCGCCATGGTCAGACCGGCGAGGGCCACGCGCAGACGGGTGCCCGGGGGCTCGTCCATCTGGCCGAAGACCAGCGCGGTCTTGTCGAGAACGCCGGCCTCCTCCATCTCGACCATGAGGTCGTTGCCCTCACGGGTGCGCTCGCCGACGCCCGCGAAGACCGACACACCGTCGTGCAGCTTGGCCACACGGACGATCATTTCCTGGATCAGAACGGTCTTGCCGACACCGGCACCACCGAACAGACCGATCTTTCCACCCTTGACGTACGGGGTGAGAAGGTCGACGACCTTCAGGCCGGTCTCGAACATCTCGGTCTTGGACTCGAGCTGGTCGAAGGCCGGGGCCTTGCGGTGGATCGTCCAGCGCGGCGCGTCGGCCACGGTGGACTCGTCGTCGTTCAGCACCTGACCCAGCGTGTTGAACACGCGGCCCTTGGTGACGTCGCCGACGGGGACGGTGATGCCCGTGCCGGTGTCGGTCACCGGGGCCTGGCGGACCAGACCGTCGGTGGGCTGCATGGAGATGGCGCGGACGACGCCGTCACCGAGGTGCTGGGCGACCTCGAGGGTCAGCGTCTTGGTCGCGCCCTCCTCGGTCGGGTCCATGACCTCGACGTGCAGCGCGTTGTAGATCGCCGGCATCGCGTCGACGGGGAACTCCACGTCGACGACCGGGCCGATGACCCGGGCGACGCGGCCCGTGGCGGCGGCCGTCTCAACAGTGGTCGTCATTACTTGTCACTCCCCGCGGTCGCGTCGGCCAGGGCTGCGGTGCCACCGACGATCTCGCTGATTTCCTGGGTGATTTCGGCCTGGCGGGCCGCGTTGGCAAGTCGGGAGAGATTGCTGATCAAGTCTCCCGCGTTGTCGGTCGCCGACTTCATCGCGCGGCGCGTGGCGGCGTGCTTGGAGGCAGCCGACTGGAGCAGGGCGTTGTAGATCCGGCTCTCGACGTACCGGGGCAGCAGGGCGTCGAGGACGTCCTCCGCCGACGGCTCGAAGTCGTACAGCGGACGGAGCGTGTCCGTTCCGCCGGCCTCCTTCGCGACCTCGTCGAGGCTGAGGGGCAGCAGCCGGGCCTCGACCGCGGTCTGCGTCATCATCGAGACGAACTCGGTGTAGACGATGTGGAGCTCGTCCACACCACCCTCGGCCGTGTCCTTCTCGATCGCTTCGATCAGCGGGGCCGCGATCGTCTTGGCGTCGCCGTACGACGGCTGGTCCGTGAATCCGGTCCACGTACCGGCCAGCTTCCGCTCACGGAAGTTGTAGTGCGCGATGCCACGACGGCCGACGACGTAGACCGCGACCTCGCGACCCTCGCCCTCGAGCTTCGCCGTCAGCTTCTCCGCCGCCTTGATGGCGTTGGAGTTGAACGCGCCGGCCAGACCGCGGTCGCTCGAGAGGAGCAGTACCGCGGCACGGACGGGGTTCTCCGCCTCGGTGGTCAGCGGGTGCTTGTCGTTCGCACCCGTGGCCACCGCCGTGACCGCGCGCGTCAGCTCGGTCGCGTACGGAGTGGACGCCTGCACCTTGCGCTGCGCCTTGACGACACGCGAGGCGGCGATCATCTCCATCGCCTTGGTGATCTTCTTCGTCGCGGTGACGGATTTGATGCGACGCTTGTAGACCCGGAGCTGCGCTCCCATGAGTCAGGTCCCTTCCGTCGTCACTTCGAGGCGTTGACGGCGGCAGGAGCGTCCTCGCCCAGCAGCTTGCCGTCAGAGGTCTCGAACTGCTTCTTGAACTCCGCGATCGCGTCGGCGACGGACTGCAGCGTGTCGTCCGACATCTTGCCGCCCTCACGGATGGAGGTCATGAGGCCGGAGTGGCTCTGGCGGAGGTACGCCAGGAGCTCGGCCTCGAAGCGGCGGATGTCGGCGACCGGGACGTCGTCCATCTTGCCGGTGGTGCCGGCCCAGACGGAGACGACCTGGTTCTCGGTGGGCATCGGCTGGTACTGAGCCTGCTTGAGCAGCTCGACCATCCGCTGTCCACGCTCCAGCTGCGCCTTGGAGGCCGCGTCCAGGTCCGAACCGAAGGCGGCGAACGCCTCCAGCTCACGGAACTGGGCGAGGTCCACACGGAGGCGACCGGAGATCTGCTTCATCGCCTTGTGCTGGGCGGAGCCACCGACACGCGAGACCGAGATACCGACGTTCAGAGCCGGACGCTGGCCGGCGTTGAACAGGTCGGACTCCAGGAAGCACTGGCCGTCGGTGATGGAGATGACGTTGGTCGGGATGAACGCCGACACGTCGTTCGCCTTGGTCTCGACGATGGGCAGACCCGTCATCGAACCGGCACCGAGCTCGTCCGAGAGCTTCGCGCAGCGCTCGAGGAGACGCGAGTGCAGGTAGAAGACGTCACCCGGGTAGGCCTCGCGGCCCGGCGGGCGGCGCAGCAGCAGGGACACGGCGCGGTAGGCGTCGGCCTGCTTCGACAGGTCGTCGAAGACGATCAGGACGTGCTTGCCCTGGTACATCCAGTGCTGACCGATGGCGGACCCGGTGTACGGCGCCAGGTACTTGAAGCCGGCCGGGTCGGACGCCGGGGCGGCGACGATCGTCGTGTACTCGAGCGCGCCGGCCTCTTCCAGGGCGCCGCGAACGGACGCGATGGTCGAGCCCTTCTGGCCGATGGCGACGTAGATGCAGCGGACCTGCTTGTTCACGTCGCCCGAGCGCCAGTTGTCGCGCTGGTTGATGATCGTGTCGACGCACAGCGCGGTCTTGCCGGTCTGACGGTCGCCGATGATCAGCTGACGCTGGCCACGACCGACGGGGGTCATGGCGTCGACGGCCTTGTAACCGGTCTCCATCGGCTCGTGCACCGACTTACGGGCCATGACGCCCGGGGCCTGCAGCTCGAGGGCGCGGCGGCCCTCGGTCGCGATCTCGCCGAGACCGTCGATCGGGTTGCCGAGCGGGTCGACGACGCGACCCAGGTATCCCTCACCGACACCGACGGAGAGGACCTCGCCGGTGCGCTGCACCGACTGCCCCTCCTCGATGCCGTTGAACTCGCCGAGGACGATCGCGCCGATCTCGCGCTCTTCGAGGTTCAGTGCGAGACCGAGGGTCCCGTCCTCGAACTTCAGCAGCTCGTTCGCCATGGCCGAGGGAAGACCCTCGACCTTCGCGATACCGTCACCGGCCAGGCTGACCGTGCCGACCTCCTCGCGCGAGGCCGCGTCCGGCTGGTACGACTGGACGAAGTTCTCCAGTGCGTCCCGGATCTCCTCCGGCCGGATCGTGAGCTCCGCCATCTGGGTTCCCTGCTCTCCTTGTTGGGCCCGAAGTTTCTTAAGGGGTCTGGGGGCCGACCCCCAGGAATCTTCTGCAATCTCTGCACGGCCCAACCGGGCCGCTGGTGATGCTGTGTAGCTGTGCTGCCTTGTGCTGTGCTGCCGTGTCGCGGTGGCCGCGTCAGCCGGCCAGTCGACGGGTCGCCTCGTCGAGGCGCTCCGCGATGGACCCGTTGATGACCTCGTCGCCGACCTGCACGGTGATCCCGCCGAGGACCGCCGGGTCCACGTCCAGGTTCAGGTGCATCTCGCGGCCGTACAGCTTGGCCAGGACGGCACCGAGGCGCTGCTTCTGCTGGTCCGACAGCGGCACCGCCGAGGTGACGACGGCGACCATCCGGTTCCGGCGCGCCGCGGCGAGCTTGGACAGGGACTCGAGTCCCGCTTCCAGGCTACGTCCCCGGGGCTGGGTCACCAGACGGACGACCAGGCGCTCGGTGGCCGCGTGGGCCTTGCCGCCGAGCAGGCTGCGGAGCAGCTCGCCCTTGGCGGTGGCCGTGGCGGCCTTGTCCGTCAGCGCCGAGCGGAGCTCGGGGCTGGAGGACACGATCCGGCCGAACCGGAACAGCTCGTCCTCGACGCCGTCGAGCGCGCCCACCTTCTGCGCCGCGGTGAGGTCGGCGGTGCTCGCCAGTTCCTCGGCCGCGTCGACCAGGTCACGCGAGCGCGACCAGCGGGAACGCACCATGCCGGACACCAGGTCGACGGTCACGCCGCCCACCTGGCCGCTCAGGAGTCGCTGCGCGAGCTCGGCCTTGGCCTCACCCGACTGCGCGGGGTCGGTCAGGACCCGGCGCAGCGACACCTCGCGGTCGAGCAGCACGGTGACGGCGGCCAGCTCGTCCGCGAGCTTCGTCGCGTCGACCGGGGTGTTGTCGGTCAGCGCGTCGAGGGACTCGCGGGCGGCGGACAGTGCCTCGCGGCTCGCTCCGTTCATCGGACGGCCTCGGCCTTCTCCTCGAGCTCGTCGAGGAAGCGGTCGATCGTGCGGCTCTGGCGGGCGGTGTCCTCGAGAGACTCGCCGACCAGCTTGCCGGCCAGGTCGGTGGCGAGCTTGCCCACATCCTGACGCAGCGACGCGGAGGCGGCCTTGCGGTCGGCCTCGATCTGCGTGTGGCCGGCCGCGATGATCTCCTCGCGCTGGCGCTGGCCTTCCGCCTTCATCTCCTGGATGATCGCGGTGCCCTGCTCCGTCGCCTCCTGGCGAAGACGCGCGGCCTCGTGGCGGGCCTCGGCGAGCTGGGCCTTGTACTGCTCCAGCACACTCTGAGCCTCGATCTGGGCCGACTCGGCCTTCTCGATGCCACCCTCGATGGCCTCGCGACGCTGCTCCAGAACCTTGTTGATGTTCGGGAGGAGCTTCTTGGCGAGGAAGCCGAAGACGATGACGAAGGCGATCAGGCCGATGACGAGCTCGTCGAGATGCGGGATCAGAGGAGGCTGGGGCTCCTCCGCTGCCGCAAGAAGCAGAGCGTTCACATCAGTGCCTTCCGTAAAAAGAATCGGGCAGTCGGTCCGGCTTACTTGTAGACGAAGCCCATGACGATGCCGATGAGGGCGAGCGCCTCACAGAAGGCGAAACCCATGATCTGGTTGGTACGGATCAGGCCGGCAGCCTCGGGCTGACGGGCGAGGGCCTGGGTGCCGTTACCGAAGATGATGCCGACGCCGACGCCGGGGCCGATGGCCGCGAGGCCGTAGCCGATCGAGGCGACGTTTCCGTTGACGGCGGCGAGAGTCTCGAGAGCGGACATGCCGGTTCTTCCTTCTCTTTCAAGGACCCGGTGGGGGTTGGCCACCGGACGACTGTGGGTTAAGGGGAGTGGTGCTGCTGCCGGGCCGGACTCAGTGGTGCTCGGAGAGCGCGCCCTGGACGTAGCTGCAAGCCAGGAGGACGAAGACGTACGCCTGGACGGCCTGGATGAAGAGCTCGAAGGCGGTCATGATGAGGACCATCACGAACGAGGCGCCGGCGTAGACGAAGCCGAGGCCGTTCATGAGGTACCAGGTGGCCAGCGAGAACATCACGATGAGCAGGTGACCGGCGAACATGTTCGCGAACAGTCGGACCGCGTGCGTGAAGGGCCGGATCAGCAGGTTGGAGAAGAACTCCAGGACGACGACCAGGGGAAGGATCGGGCCGAGCGACTTGTCGTAGCCGACGATGTTCTTCCAGCCGCCGACGAAGCCGTGCTTCTTGAAGGTCAGCGAGATCCACAGCACGTAGACGATCAGCGCGAGGGCCGCCGGGAAGGCGATCAGCGAGGTGACCGGGAACTGCGCGAGCGGGATGATGGACCAGAGGTTCATGATCCATACGAAGAAGAACAGCGACACCATCAGCGGGACGTACTTCTCGCCGTCCTTCTTGCCGATGATCTCGTAGACGATGCCGCGGCGCACGAAGTCGTAACCGGCCTCGCCGACCATCTGCATCTTGCCGGGGATCAGCTTGGGCTTGTTGAAGGCGGCCCAGAAGAACCCGACGACCACGAGCGAGCCCAGGATCGCGAGCAGCATGGGCTTCGTGAACTCGAAGCTTCCCCATGTGGCGATCGGCTCGTACATGAACGTGTGCAGGCCCGGCGCCGGGAAGCCGCATCCGGTGAAGATGTGGCAATCCGGGTCGAAGGCAAGCGTCTGGTCAGCACTCACCGCGGGCTCCTTCAGCGTGGCGCATAGGTACGGCAACCTCGATGTGTCGGCGCGGCACGCAGCCGCGGGTCGGCACTGGACTGGTCTTACGGATAAGAGGGCGGCGGTTCGGCATCGAGCCTCGCGCTGGGACAGGCGTCTCGGATGCCCGCGCCCGCAGTGCCGCAGTTGGCACCGGACGATAGCAGGAAGCCGAACGCGGCTTTATCCCGGCCCTACCCTTCACGACTTCGACCCCGACTTCTCGGGTTCGACGTACATGATCTTGGCCTTCATGTAGGCCCTGGCCTGTGCGGCGACCCACACCACGGTCGTCGCGAGAAGCGTGAACGCGAAGGCCTTGAAATCGAACAGCGTCGTGTCCTTGAGCAAGGCCAGGAAGATGAACAGCAGCAGGAGCTGGGCCGTGTAGAGCATCAGCCCCATGGCCTGGAACAACTGCGGGAGCTTCCTCGCCGTCCGCTGCAGGACCACCAGCCCGATACCCATGAAGAGGACCACGACCAGGGTGCCGACGACGGCGCCGACCGCACCCTTGCCGCCCGCGACCACCCCGCTGACGACCGTGGCGATGACGCCGACGGCAACGGTGGGGAGGGCGGTGGGCAACAGGATGCGTGCGTCGTTGGACGGCATGGCGGTGTCTCCGCTTGCTGAAGGGGGCGATGGTGTCGTCAGGGACGAGCGTAAGCCCGGTCCGAGGTGGGTCTCGGGGCCAACAGACCGTCGCACTACGGTCTTTCGGCTCTGGCGCCGGGTCTCGTGAACCGTATCACAAACTATTTGAATAGGTCTTTACCCAGAAGGTGTGCCAACTGTCACACATGAGAGTTACCCCGCGCGTGTGTGCGCGACAGGAGGGCGTCTTGTCTGGTAATGGCCGCGGTTGCGGCAATTCGTCAACTCGGCGTTCCGGCCTTCCGCCGGTCGGTGAAGCGCGCGCGGTTGCCGATGGCCGTGGAGCCGTGGAGCCCCGCCGGCACCGGAACCCGCTCCTCCTCGACCGCGACCGGCTCCACGACGGGGGCCGGCTTGCGGCGACGGTAGCGGGGAGGGACCACGGACTGCGCCCAGCGGGGGGCCCGCGGCGTGAAGCGCGGCAACAGGAGCAGCACCAGGCCGATCGCGCTCAGCGCGACGACGCAGAGGACGATCCACATCGACGCCGAGTGGACCGAGTACGCCAGCGTCCCGAAGGCGATCAGCGCCGACCAGAAGTACATGATCAGCACCGCGCGGCTGTGCGAGTGCCCGATCTCCAGGAGGCGGTGGTGCAGGTGCCCGCGGTCGGCCGCGAACGGCGACTGGCCGTTCCAGGTCCGGCGCACGATCGCCAGGACCAGGTCCGCCATCGGGATCGCGATGATCGTCAGCGGCAGCAGCAGCGGGATGAAGACCGGCAGGGCGGCGTGGGTGGCCTCGCGGGTCGAACCCTCGAAGATCTTCAGCGCGTCCGGGTCGACCTGGCCGGTGATCGAGATGGCCGATGCGGCCAGGATCAGGCCGATCAGCATCGAGCCGGAGTCGCCCATGAAGATCCGCGCCGGGTGCATGTTGTGCGGCAGGAACCCCAGGCACATGCCCATGAGGATGACCGTGAAGAGCGTCGCGGGAGCGGCGGCCTCGATCGTGTAGCCGTACCAGAGGCGGTACGCGTACAGGAAGAAGGCGGCGGCGGCGATGCAGACCATGCCGGCGGCGAGACCGTCGAGACCGTCGACGAAGTTGACGGCGTTGATGGTGAGGACCACCAGGGCGACGGTGAGCAGCGTGCCCTGCGCCGGGGTCAGCAGGACCACACCGACGCCCGGGATCGGCAGCCACAGGATGGTCAGACCCTGGACGACCATCACGCCCGCCGAGATCATCTGCGCGCCCAGCTTGATCAGCGCGTCCAGCTCGAACTTGTCGTCGAGGACGCCGATCAGCCAGATCAGGGCGGCGCCGGAGAGCAGCGCGCGCGGCTCGTTGGAGAGCTCGAAGACACTGCTCAGGTTCTGCAGGTGGTCGGCGACGAGGAGGCCCGCGCACAGCCCGAAGAACATGGCGATGCCACCGAGCCGCGGAGTCGGTTCTCGGTGTACGTCGCGGGCGCGGATCTCCGGCATCGCCCCGGTCGCGATGGCGAACTTCCGCACCGGACCGGTGAGCAGATAGGTCACCGCGGCCGTGACACAGAGCGTCAGCAGGTAATCACGCACGGGCTGCCCCACAGGAATCGCTGGCCATCTCAGCCCCACACCCTAGCCGTGCCGTCCATGTGCTAGGAGACACGCGGGGGGTCCGAACGGTTGCGTTCGGGCTTTCCGCGTTCTTCCCTCAGCGTCCATACGGGGGAAATCGCCCGGTCAGCGCCCGTACCTCCGCCCGTACCCGGGCGGTCTCCGCGGCGTCGTCGCGCAGCGCGGCGGTGAACAGCGGGGCGATCCTCGTCATCTCCGCGGTGCCCATCCCCTGCGTGGTGACGGCCGCCGTGCCGAGCCGGACGCCGCGCCCCTCCCCGTGGGGCAGGGCGCAGGTGTCGAGCACGATGCCGGCGGCGGCCAGCCGGGCGCGGGCGGTGCGGCCGTCGATGCCGAGGGGCGCGGGGTCGGCGGTGATGAGGTGGGTGTCGGTACCGCCGGTGGTCACGGCGAAGCCCTCGGCGGCGAGCGCGGCCGCCAGGAGCCGGGCGTTCTCGACCACCCGGTGCGCGTACGCGGTGAACGCCGGGGTGGACGCCTCGCCGAACGCCACCGCCTTCGCCGCGATCGTGTGCATCTGGGCGCCGCCCTGGGTGAACGGGAACACCGCCCGGTCGATCCGCCCCGCGAGGTCGTCGCCGCACAGGATCATGCCGCCGCGCGGCCCCCGCAGCACCTTGTGGGTGGTCGCGCAGACCACGTCGGCGTACGGCACGGGGCTCGGGGCCGCTCCCCCGGCGACCAGGCCGATGGGGTGGGCGGCGTCCGCGATGAGGTACGCGCCGACCTCGTCGGCGATCTCGCGGAAGACCGCGTAGTCGAGGTGGCGGGGATAGGAGATGGAACCGCACACGATCGCCTTGGGGCGGTGGTGGCGGGCGAGCGCGGCGACCTGTTCGTGGTCGACCAGACCGGTCTCGGCGTCCACGCCGTACGGGACGAAGTCGAACCAGCGGCCGGAGAAGTTCGCGGGCGACCCGTGCGTGAGGTGCCCGCCGTGGTTCAGGCCCATGGCGAGCACCGTGTCACCGGGCCTGAGGAGGGCCGCGTACGCCGCCAGGACGGCCGAGGAGCCCGAGTGGGCCTGGACGTTCGCGTGGTCGGCGCCGAACAGCGCGGTGGCCCGCTCCACGGCGATCCGCTCGGCGGCGTCGGCGTACGCGCAGCCGCCGTGATGACGGGCGCCGGGATAGCCCTCGGCGTACTTGTTGGCGAGCGGGGAGCCGAGGGTGGCGAGGACGGCGGGCGAGGTGAAGTTCTCGGCGGCGACCAACTGCAGGCTGTCGGCCTGCCGTCGCGCCTCACCGAGCAGCACGTCGGCGACCTCCGGGTCCTGCCGGCGCAGGACGTCGAGTTCCTCGGCGGGTGGAGCGGTGACCGACATGTCACCAATGTAGGCACACACCCCCCGCCCCGCCCGCCGAGACCGGCCTGCCGTCAGTCCCGCGCGCGCACACCCGTCAACGCCGTCACCACGGGGTCCAGCGCCTGGTTGAGCCCCACCCCCGACGCGCCCCTCGCACCACTCGGCCCCGAGGGGCCTCCCGGGCAGCGGGACGCCGCGCCGGACTCCGTCCGCCGGACGTGGCGGAGCAGGTCCGTCAGTCCCGCGCGCGTACACCCGTCAACGCCGTCACCACGGGGTCCAGCGCCTGGTTGATCTCGTCGCCGATCGAGCGGAAGAAGGTGATGGGGGCGCCGTACGGGTCGTTGACCTCGTCCGCGTCCACCGAGGGGGCCAGGAGCCAGCCGCGCAGGGCCGCCGCCGCGCGGACCAGGGCGCGGGCGCGCTCGACCATGCCCTCGTCGCGGGCGTCCGGGAGGGTGGCCGGGTCGATCGCCCGGACCAGGCGGGTGAACTCCTTCAGGGTGAAGGTGCGCAGGCCCGCCGAGTGGCCCATCGAGATGACCTGCGCCCGGTGGTCACGGGTCGCCGTCAGGACCAGGTCCGCGCGGATGACGTGCTCGTCGAGGAGCTCGCGCCCCACGAAGCCGCTGTAGTCCGCGCCGAAGTCGGCGAGGACCAGTTCCGCGTTGGCCTCCATCGGGGCGCCCTCGTGTCCCCAGGTGCCCGCGCTCTCCACGATCAGTCCGCCGCCGAGAGGGTCGCCGAGGCGGTCGCTCAGGGCATGGCGGGTCAGCCGCTCGGTGATCGGCGAGCGGCAGACGTTGCCGGTGCTGACGTGGAGGATGCGGAAGGTGTTGCTGTCGTCGAACCCCGCTATGCCACGCCCCTCAAGGGCGGTCAACTGGCCACCTCGAGGTCGGGTACGACCTTCCGGAGCTCCTCCGGCGACAGCGCGCCCTCGCGCAGCAGCACCGGGACCCTGCCCGTGACGTCGACGATGGACGAGGGGACGATGCCGGGGGTCGGGCCGCCGTCGAGGTAGACGGAGACGGAGTCGCCGAGCATCTGCTGGGCCGCGTCGCAGTCCTCGGGGGACGGGTGGCCGGTGAGGTTGGCCGAGGACACGGCCATGGGGCCGACCTCGGTGAGCAGCTCGATGGCGACCGGGTGCAGCGGCATGCGGACGGCGACGGTGCCCCGGGTGTCGCCCAGGTCCCACTGGAGGGACGGCTGGTGCCGGGCGACGAGGGTGAGGGCGCCGGGCCAGAACGCGTCGACGAGCTCCCAGGCCTGCTCGGAGAAGTCCGTGACCAGGCCGTGGAGGGTGTTAGGGGAGCCGATGAGCACGGGCGTGGGCATGTTGCGGCCACGGCCCTTGGCGGCGAGCAGGTCGGCCACGGCCTCGCCGCTGAAGGCGTCCGCCCCGATCCCGTACACGGTGTCGGTGGGCAGCACGACCAGCTCGCCCCGGCGGACGGCGGACGCGGCTTCGCGCAGACCGGTCACACGGTCGGTCGCCTCGTTGCAGTCGTATCGCCGTGCCATCAGTTCCCGGCCTCCTTGTACACGTGATTCGTCATGCCAGTCATGGCGTTGCCTTGCGCGCGGTCGCGAAACGCGGCCGGTTGTTCAGGTCGGGGTGGTCGGCGGCGTCGGCCCAGCCGGCCTCTTCGTTGAAGATCCACGGCACCTGCCCGCCCTGGGTGTCCGCGTGCTCGATGACGACGAGGCCGCCGGGCCGGAGCAGCCGGTGGGCGGTGCGCTCGATGCCGCGGATGGTGTCGAGGCCGTCCTCGCCGGAGAAGAGGGCCATCTCCGGGTCGTGGTCGCGGGCCTCGGGCGCGACGTACTCCCATTCGGTGAGCGGGATGTACGGCGGGTTGGAGATGACCAGGTCGACCTGCCCGTCCAGCTCCGGGAGGGCGGTCAGCGCGTTGCCCTGGTGGACGGAGACGCGCGATCCCTCGGCGTTCCTCCGGGTCCAGACGAGGGCGTCGTCGGAGAGCTCCACGGCGTGGACGCGCGAGCGGGGGACCTCCTGGGCCATGGCGAGCGCGATGGCGCCGGAGCCGGTGCAGAGGTCGACGATGAGGGGTTCGACGACGTCCATGGCGCGTACGGCGTCTATGGCCCAGCCGACGACCGACTCGGTCTCCGGGCGGGGCACGAAGACCCCGGGTCCTACCTGGAGCTCCAGGTAGCGGAAGAACGCCCGCCCGGTGATGTGCTGGAGCGGCTCACGGGCCTCGCGGCGGGCGACCGTCTCCCAGTAGCGGGCGTCGAAGTCCACGTCCTTGACGTTGTGCAGCTCCCCCCGCTTGACGCCGTGCACGAACGCGGCGAGCTCCTCGGCGTCGAAACGCGGGGAGGGGACGCCTGCGTCGGCCAGCCGCTGGGTGGCCTGGGCCACCTCGGCGAGCAGCAGACTTCGGGGGCCTGGGGGTCGCCCCCCAGAAAGTGACTGCACGCTGGTCCTCCGTGGTGCGGGGTGGGGCTTGACGGAACTTACGCCACTTACGCCGCGGCGAGCTTGGCGGCGGAGTCGGCGTCGACGCACGCCTGGATCATCGGGTCCAGGTCGCCGTCGAGCACCTGGTCCAGGTTGTACGCCTTGAAGCCGACGCGGTGGTCGGAGATCCGGTTCTCCGGGAAGTTGTACGTACGGATCTTCTCGGACCGGTCGACGGTGCGGACCTGGCTGCGGCGGGCGTCGGCGGCCTTGGACTCGGCCTCCTCCTGCGCGGCGGCGAGCAGCCGGGACCGCAGGATGCGCATGGCCTGCTCCTTGTTCTGGAGCTGGCTCTTCTCGTTCTGGCAGGAGGCGACGATGCCGGTCGGCAGGTGGGTGATGCGGACGGCGGAGTCGGTGGTGTTGACCGACTGGCCGCCGGGGCCCGACGAGCGGTAGACGTCGATGCGCAGGTCGTTGGCGTGGACCTCGACCTCGACCTCCTCGGCCTCGGGCGTGACGAGCACGCCGGCGGCGGAGGTGTGGATGCGGCCGGCCGACTCGGTCGCGGGCACGCGCTGCACGCGGTGCACCCCGCCCTCGTACTTGAGGCGCGCCCAGACGCCCTGGCCGGGCTCGGTGGCGCCGTTGCCGCCCTTGGTCTTCACGGCGACCTGGACGTCCTTGTAGCCGCCCAGCTCGGACTCGGTGGCGTCGATGATCTCGGTCTTCCAGCCGACGCGCTCGGCGTACCGCAGGTACATGCGGAGCAGGTCGCCGGCGAAGAGGGCGGACTCGTCGCCGCCCGCGCCCGCCTTGATCTCCAGGATGACGTCCTTGTCGTCGCTGGGGTCGCGCGGGACGAGGAGCAGCCGGAGCTTCTCGGTGAGCTCCTCGCGGTCCCTCTCCAGCTGCTTGACCTCGGCGGCGAAGTCGGGATCGTCGTGCGCGAACTCGCGGGCGGTCTCGATGTCGTCACCGGTCCGCTTCCAGGCCCGGTAGGTGGCGATGATCGGGGTCAGCTCGGCGTAGCGCTTGCTGAGCTTGCGCGCGTTCGCCTGGTCGGCGTGGACCGAGGGGTCCGCGAGCTTCGTCTCCAGGTCGGCGTGCTCGCCGACCAGTTCCTCGACCGCCTCGAACATCGGGGGGCTCCTGGTCTTTTCGTCTGCTGCTACGGGGACGGCAAAGCGCCGGTCCCGGCCACCCGCGCGGGGCGACCGTGGACCGGCGCAGGGGCTCGCTACTTCGCGGCGGAGCCGGCCTTGCCGAAGCGGGCCTCGAAGCGGGCCACGCGGCCGCCGGTGTCGAGGATCTTCTGCTTGCCCGTGTAGAACGGGTGGCACTCGGAGCAGACCTCGGCACGGATGGCGCCGTCGGTCAGGGTGCTCCGGGTGGTGAACGACGCGCCGCAGGTGCAGCTGACCTGGGTCTCGACGTACTCGGGGTGGATCTCGCGCTTCAAGGTGTCTCCTAGTTTCGGGAGGGCTCCGGGTCGCTTCCGCGGGTTGCGGAGAACGTGAACCGGGGCCGACGTACCAGTCTGCCAGGACCGGCCGTATCTCCCAAAACCGGGGTCGGGCCGGAAGTATTCCGGACGTGGCTCCTGAGCGGTCCGGGGGCTACTTCACGACACCGTCGGCCTTGCCGGTGGCCGCGTCCTTCGTCGCCGACGCGGGGATCGGAAGGTCGTTCTTCAGGGCCGTCCAGACCTGCCGGGCCTCGGCGTCCAGGGGGACGACGCGGTTGGGGTCACGGGGGTCGTACTCGACGGGCAGGGTGACCATGTGGACGTTCTGGGCGCCGATGCCGGAGAGGCCCTTCGCGAAGCCCATCAGCTCCTGCACGGAGTCGAGTTCGGAGTCGGGGGTGATGGCCTTGGTGGCCGCGTCGGCCAGGCCGAGGAGCTTCGTCGGGTCGGTGAGGACGCCGACGTCCTTGACCTGCTCGACGAAGGCCTTCATGAAGGCCTGCTGGAGCTGGATGCGGCCGAGGTCGCTGCCGTCGCCGACACTCTTGCGGGTGCGGACGAGGCCGAGGGACTGCTCGCCGTCGAGGGTGTGGGTGCCCGGTGCGAGGTCGAGGTGGCTCTTGTCGTCCTTGATGGGCGCGGTGGTGGTGATCTCGACCCCGCCGAGTTCGTCGATGAGCTTCTTGAAGCCGGTGAAGTCGACCTCGACGTAGTGGTCCATGCGGATGCCGGACATCGCCTCGACCGTCTTGACGGCGCAGGCGGGGCCGCCGACCTCGTACGCCGTGTTGAACATGGCCCTTCGCTCGCCGGCGACGGTGGCTCCCTGGTCCGCGGTGCACGAGGGGCGGTCGACGAGGGTGTCGCGGGGCAGGGAGACGACGCTGGCCTTCTTGCGGCCCTCGTGGACGTGGACGACCATCGCGGTGTCGGAGCGGGCGCCGCCCTCGTCCTTGCCGTAGGCGTCGTTGTCGCCGGAGCGGGAGTCGGAGCCGAGGACGAGGATGTCCATGGAGCCGTCGTCGACGTCGTCGGGGCGGTCGTCGCCCAGCTGGGCGTTGATGTCGACGGCCTCGATGTTGCCGTCGAGCTTGGCGTACACGTACCCGAGTCCCGCGCCCCCGAGGACGAGGACCGCGAGAGCCCCCGAGACGAGGATGGCCGGTCGCCGGCCGCGCCTGGCCCGCGGCTTGCGGCGGCTGCCGTTCCCCGCGCCGCCTATTCGGCCGCTCTTGCTCTGCTCGGTCATCGTCATCCCTCGGCCCTCGGTTCACCATGTGTGACGGCGAAGCACCCGAAAGGGTTGCATACGGACCTGTGATGTGTGGCCGGGCACAGCACTGCGCCCACCGTGCGGGGCACGGTGGGCGCAGGGATCACGCAGGTCACGACGCGGTTACGGGCGCGGGGCCCGGCCTTCGTCGTGTGACGCAGGTCTCACGTCAGTCGTTGTTGGAGCCGCCCGGCGTGGTCTTCTGGATCTGCAGCAGGAACTCGCCGTTCGACTTCGTCTGCTTCATCTTGTCGAGCAGCAGCTCGATCGCCTGCTGCTGGTCGAGCGCGTGCAGCACCCGACGCAGCTTCCAGGTGACGGCGAGCTCGTCGCTGCCGAGCAGGATCTCCTCCTTGCGGGTGCCGGACGCGTCGACGTCCACCGCCGGGAAGATGCGCTTGTCGGCGAGCTTCCGGTCGAGCTTGAGCTCCATGTTGCCGGTGCCCTTGAACTCCTCGAAGATCACCTCGTCCATGCGCGAACCGGTGTCCACCAGCGCGGTCGCGAGGATGGTCAGCGAGCCGCCGTCCTCGATGTTGCGCGCGGCACCGAAGAAGCGCTTCGGCGGGTAGAGCGCGGTCGAGTCGACACCACCGGACAGGATGCGGCCGGAGGCCGGCGCCGCGAGGTTGTACGCGCGGCCCAGGCGGGTGATCGAGTCGAGCAGGACGACCACGTCGTGACCCAGCTCGACGAGACGCTTGGCGCGCTCGATGGCCAGCTCGGCGACGGTGGTGTGGTCCTCGGCCGGACGGTCGAAGGTCGAGGAGATGACCTCGCCCTTGACCGACCGCTGCATGTCGGTGACCTCTTCCGGACGCTCGTCGACCAGGACGACCATCAGGTGGCACTCGGGGTTGTTGACGGTGATCGCGTTGGCGATCGCCTGCATGATCATGGTCTTGCCGGTCTTCGGCGGGGCCACGATCAGACCGCGCTGGCCTTTGCCGATCGGCGCCACGAGGTCGATGATCCGCGTGGTCAGCACACCCGGGTCGGTCTCCAGACGGAGCCGGTCCTGCGGGTACAGCGGGGTCAGCTTGTTGAACTCGGGACGGCCCCGGCCGGAGTCGGCGGCCATGCCGTTCGCGGAGTCCAGACGGACCAGCGCGTTGAACTTCTCGCGGCGCTCGCCCTCCTTCGGCTGCCGCACGGCGCCGGTGACGTGGTCACCCTTGCGCAGACCGTTCTTGCGGACCTGGGCGAGGGAGACGTACACGTCGTTCGGACCGGGCAGGTAGCCGGAGGTCCGGATGAACGCGTAGTTGTCGAGGATGTCCAGGATGCCCGCGACGGGGATCAGGACGTCGTCGTCCGCGACCTGCGGCTCGCCGGCCTGGAAGTCGTCGCGCCCACGACGGCCACGGCGGTCGCGGTAACGGCCCCGACGGCCACGGCGGCCGCCCGCCTCGTCGTCGTAGTCGTCCTGCGGACCGGCCTGGTGGCCGCCGCCCTGCTGGCCCTGGCTCTGGACCTGCTGGCCCTGACCCTGGCCACCCTGGCCCTGACCGCCCTGACGCTGGCGCTGGCCGCCCTGGCCACCGCCCTGCTGCTCGTCGCCCTTGCCGCGGTCGCGCTGACGGTCACGGCGGTCACGGCGCTCGCCGCGCTCCCCGCGGTCGCCCCGCTCGCCGCGGTCACGGCGGCCACGGCCCTCGGCGCCGTCGACGGCGGCCTCGGCCTTGGCGTCGGCACCCGCGTCGGCCTTGGCCTCCGTACGGGCCTCCGTACGCGTCTCGGTCTTGACGACCTGCGCCGCCTCGGCCTTGACCTCACCCTCCGGCGAACCGGCGGGGGCGGTGGCCCGGCGACGACGGCGCTCACCGGCCGGCTGGTCGTCGGACGCGGGCTGGCCCGGGATGTCGATCTGCTGCTGGGCGACGGCCTTCTCGGCCTTCTCGGCCTTGGGCTCGGCGGCCTCCGCAGCGGTCTCGGCCGTGCGGCTCTTGGCGGCGGCACGGCGCTTCGGCTTGGTCTCGGCGGCGTCCGCGGCCTTGGCGGGGGCGGCGGAGCCTCCCCCGGCCTGCGCCTCCTTGATGACCTCGATCAGCTGGCTCTTGCGCATGCGCGCGGTGCCCCTGATGCCGAGGCCGGACGCGACCTGCTGCAGCTCGGCCAGGACCATGCCGTCGAGGCCGGTGCCGGAGCGGCGGCGCCGTGCGGTGCCGCCGGTGGCAGCACCCGCGGCGGGCGCGGCGGCGTCGACACTGCTGTCGGCAGTCACGCCCATCAGATCGGTGGTGTCGCTCACGAAGGGTCCTTCCCTGGAGCGGACGTCGGCCATCTGGCTCGGCGACCGGTTGTGCTGTCCGGCAGCGGTCCCGTGTGGGTGGACCGTGTCCGGGGCGGTGGTCCCGCCGGGGTACGGCGGAGAGAGAAACGTGCTGGGTCCGGCCCGAGCGCCCCCTGCTCGGCCCTCACCGCGGGAGAGCGAGGGGTGTCGTGCCGGTTCCGGAGCGTGCTCGAAACTGCACAGGCAGGCTGCTCAGGCAGTTGGGGAGGCTCCCGGAAGAATCGGTGGTCCCTGATGGGGACACTCAGCACCGCGCCACAAAGGCGCCGGGTGCTGACTTGAGGTTAACACTACCGGCTCCGACAAACATTCCCCCTCTCCCTCACCGGCAATCTCTGTCCCGGACGCCGCCCGGCGTCCGGCCCGTCGCGCCTAGGGCGCAAGCGGCAGGACGCACGCTCCGGGCACGTCGAGATCGAGCCGGTTCGCGGCCCATCCCTCGCCCGCCAGTCGGGCGACCTTGTCGGCCGTCCCGTGTTCGGCCAGCGCGAGAACCGTGGGGCCCGCGCCGGAGATGACCGCCGGGACGCCGTCCGCCCGCAGCCGGTTCACGAGGGCGATGCTCTCCGGCATCGCGGGGGCCCGGTACTCCTGGTGCAGCCGGTCCTCGGTGGCCGCGAGCAGCAGCTCGGGGCGGCGGGTCAGGGCCTCGACGAGGAGGGCGGCACGCCCGGCGTTGGCCGCGGCGTCCACATGCGGGACGGTACGCGGGAGGAGCCCGCGGGCGGTCTCGGTCAGCACCGGCTTGCCGGGGACGAAAACCACCGGAACGATGGAATCCGAGGGATCCATCCTGATCGCCCGCGCGGCACCGGACTCGGTCCAGGCGAGCGTGAATCCGCCGAGCAGACAGGCGGCGACGTTGTCGGGGTGGCCCTCGATCTCGGTGGCGAGTTCGAGCAGGGCGGCCTCGTCGAGCCTGGCGTCCCCGCCTATCGTCACGGCGCGGGCGGCGACGATGCCGGCGCAGATGGCGGCGGAGGAGGAACCGAGGCCGCGGCCGTGCGGGATGCGGTTGGCACAGACGACCTCGAGGCCGCGCGGCTGCCCGCCGAGCAGGTCGAAGGCCGTGCGCAGGGAGCGTACGAGCAGGTGGCTCTCGTCGCGCGGGAGCGTCCCGGCACCCTCGCCGGCGATGTCGACGTGCAGCCCGGAGTCGGCGACACGGACGACGACGTCGTCGTAGAGGCCCAGCGACAGGCCGAAGGCGTCGAAGCCCGGGCCGAGATTGGCGCTGGTGGCGGGGACGCGCACCCGTACGGCGGCGGCGCGGAACGCTGGACCGGCCATCGCTCGATGACTCTCCTTGATTGCGACAACAGGTAGGTCGAACGGGGTGTTTCAGGCGGGCACCTCAGAGAAGTGCACGGGAACCCGGGGGACCGTTTCGGCCTCGGAGGCGACAACGGCAACGACACCGCGCATATGCGTGGGGGCGGGTTCGGTACAGCCTATCGAAGGAAGGTTCTGTGGCGACATAGGGCGCACAGGAGGCGCACGATGCGTGTCGCGGGCCAACCTGTGCGCCAATGTACGTTCCTGATCGGGTTTCGATCAGTGCTCCTCCCGGCGCGGGAGGGGCGGGATCAGGCCAGGCCGAGGCGCTCGGCGGCGGCGGCCGCGTCGACCGGGACGGTGACCGGCTGCGGCGCGCCCGCGACGGCCCAGTCGGGGTCCTTGAGCCCGTTGCCGGTGACCGTGCACACGATCCGCTGGCCGGGGTCGACCTTGCCCTGCTCGGCGGCCTTCAGCAGACCGGCGACGGAAGCGGCCGAGGCGGGCTCGACGAAGACGCCCTCCTGTGCGGCCAACAGGCGGTAGGCGCGCAGGATCTCACGGTCCGTCACCTCGTCGATGAAGCCGCCCGACTCGTCGCGCGCGGCGATCGCGTAGTCCCACGAGGCCGGGTTGCCGATGCGGATCGCGGTGGCGATCGTCGACGGGTCCTTGACGACCTCACCGCGCACGAGCGGGGCCGAACCGGAGGCCTGGAAGCCCCACATGCGCGGCCGGTGCGTGGACAGGGCGTCGGCGGCGTACTCGGAGTACCCCTTCCAGTACGCCGTGATGTTGCCGGCGTTGCCGACGGGCAGGACGTGGATGTCGGGGGCGTCGCCGAGCATGTCCACGATCTCGAACGCGGCGGTCTTCTGGCCCTCGATACGGACCGGGTTGACCGAATTGACCAGCGCCACCGGGTAGTTCTCGGAGAGCCCACGGGCCAGCGTCAGACAGTCGTCGAAGTTGCCGTCGACCTGGAGGATCTTCGCGCCGTGCACGAGGGCCTGGCCCATCTTGCCGAGCGCGATCTTGCCCTGCGGCACGAGGACGGCGCAGACCATCCCGGCGCGTACCGCGTAGGCCGCGGCGGAGGCCGAGGTGTTGCCGGTGGAGGCGCAGATGACGGCCTGCGCCCCCTCCTCCTTGGCCCTGGTGATGGCCATGGTCATGCCCCGGTCCTTGAAGGAGCCGGTGGGGTTGGCGCCCTCGACCTTGAGGTGCACCTCGCAGCCCGTGCGCTCGGAGAGGACCTGAGCGGGAACGAGCGGCGTACCGCCCTCACGGAGCGTGACGACCGGCGTCGTGTCCGTGACCGGAAGGCGGTCCCGGTACTCCTCGATGATGCCGCGCCACTGGTGGGTGCCCTTGCTGGTCATGGGTCCTTTACTCCCCTTCAACACGCATGATGCTGGCGACACCGCGTACGGTGTCGAGCTTGCGCAGTGCCTCGACGGTCCCGGAGAGGGCGGCGTCGGGCGCGCGGTGGGTGACGACGACGAGAGAGGCCTCGCCGTCTCCGTCCTGTCGGCCGTGCTGGCGCACCGTGTCGATGGATACGCCGTGCTCGGCGAAGACCGTCGCGACCTGGGCGAGGACGCCCGGCTTGTCGGCCACGTCGAGACTGATGTGGTACCGCGTCACGACCTCGCCCATGGAGCTCACGGGCAGCTGGGTGTACGCGGACTCGCCGGGGCCGTTGGCCTCGTTGAGCTTGTTGCGGCACACGGCGACGAGGTCGCCGAGGACGGCCGACGCGGTCGGAGCGCCGCCGGCGCCGGGGCCGTAGAACATGAGCTGCCCGGCGGCCTCCGCCTCGACGAAGACCGCGTTGTACGCCTCGCGGACGGAGGCGAGCGGGTGGCTGAGCGGGATCATCGCGGGGTGCACGCGCGCGGTGACGGAGCCCCCGTCGGCGGCCCGCTCGCAGATGGCGAGCAGCTTGATGGTGCAGCCCATCTGCCGGGCGGAGGCGAAGTCGGCGGCGGTGACCTCGGTCATGCCCTCGCGGTACACGTCGTCGAGGCGTACGCGCGTGTGGAAGGCGATCCCGGCGAGGATGGCGGCCTTGGCGGCGGCGTCGAAGCCCTCGACGTCGGCGGTCGGGTCGGCCTCGGCGTACCCGAGGGCGGTGGCCTCGTCGAGCGCCTCGGAGTAGCCGGCGCCGGACGTGTCCATCTTGTCCAGGATGAAGTTCGTGGTGCCGTTGACGATGCCCATGACCCGGTTGATCTTGTCGCCGGCGAGGGACTCGCGCAGCGGCCGGATCAGCGGGATCGCGCCGGCGACGGCGGCCTCGTAGTAGAGGTCCTGGCCGTGTTTCTCGGCGGCCGCGTAGAGGCTCGCGCCGTCCTGGGCGAGCAGCGCCTTGTTCGCCGAGACGACGGAGGCGCCGTGCTCGAAGGCGGTGGTGATGAGGGTGCGGGCCGGCTCGACCCCGCCGATGACCTCGACGATGACGTCGATGTCCCCCCGTTCGACCAGGGCGGTGGCGTCGGTGGTGATCAGCTCCGCGGGGATGCCCTCGCGGACCTTGTCCGGGCGGCGGACGGCGACACCGGCGAGCTCGACCGGGGCGCCGATGCGCGCGGCGAGGTCGTCGGCGTGCGTCGTCATGATGCGCGCCACCTCTGAGCCGACCACTCCACAGCCCAGCAGCGCCACCTTCAGCGGACGCGTACGCATCATCCGACCTCTTCCTCGTCCTACTTCGTATCTCTACGGTCGTGTCTCTACGGTTCTCTGCGGTGGAACCAGTCTCACTCACCGGACGGGGGTTTCCGCCCTCCGTCCGGATCCTGAGACATCTATTTCATCACTCGGTTATCACTGGACTATTTCATCACCCGACGTCGAGACGCAGGAGATCTTCTTCCGTCTCGCGGCGGACGATCACCCGCGCCTCCCCGTCCCGGACGGCGACGACGGGCGGCCGGAGCGCGTGGTTGTAGTTGCTGGCCATGGAACGGCAGTACGCGCCGGTCGCCGGCACCGCGAGGAGGTCGCCGGGCGCCACGTCCGACGGCAGGAAGGCGTCCCGTACGACGATGTCACCGCTCTCGCAGTGCTTGCCGACGACCCGGGTGAGCATCGGCGCGGCCTCGCTGGTCCGCGAGACGAGGCTGACGCTGTACTCGGCGTCGTAGAGGGCGGTACGGATGTTGTCCGACATTCCACCGTCGACGCTCACGTACGTCCGCAGTCCTTCGAGCGGCTTGATCGTGCCGACCCGGTAGAGCGTGAAGGCGGTCGGACCGACGATGGCACGGCCGGGCTCGACGGAGATCCGGGGCGTGCGGAGCCCGGCGGCCTCGCACTCCCTGCTGACGATCTCGTTCAGGGCCTTGGCGATCTCGTGCGGCTCGCGCGGGTCGTCCTCCGAGGTGTACGCGATGCCGAGGCCGCCGCCGAGGTCGATCTCGGGCAGCTCGACCCCGTGCTCGTCCCGCACCTCGGCGAGCAGCTGGACGACGCGGCGCGCGGAGACCTCGAAACCGGCCATGTCGAAGATCTGCGAGCCGATGTGCGAGTGGATCCCGATGAGCTCCAGGCCGTCCAGCTTCAGCGCCCGGCGGACGGCTTCCGCGGCCTGCCCGCCGGCGAGCGCGATGCCGAACTTCTGGTCCTCGTGGGCGGTGGCGATGAACTCGTGGGTGTGCGCCTCGACACCGACGGTCACCCGGATCTGGACGCGCTGGCGCTTGCCGAGGGAGCGGGCGATGTGGGCGACGCGGACGATCTCCTGGAAGGAGTCGAGGACGATGCGCCCCACGCCGGCCTCGACCGCCCGGCGGATCTCGTCCTCGCTCTTGTTGTTGCCGTGGAAGGCGATGCGCTCGGCCGGCATGCCGGCGGAGAGGGCGGTGACCAGCTCGCCGCCGGAGCACACGTCGAGGTTCAGCCCCTCCTCCTCGAGCCACCGCACGACGGCCCGGGAGAGGAACGCCTTGCCCGCGTAGAAGACGTCGGCGTCCGTCCCGAAGGCCTCGGCCCAGGCGCGGCAGCGGGCGCGGAAGTCGCTCTCGTCGAGGAAGTAGGCGGGCGTGCCGAACTCCTCGGCGAGCGCGTCGACACCGATCCCGCCGACGGTGGCGACCCCGCGCTCGTCCCGGGTGACGGTCCGGGACCACACCTTCGGGTCGAGGACGTTGAGGTCGGCGGGCGGCGCCGAGTAGTGGCCCTCGGGGAGGACGTCGGCGTGACGGGGGCCTGCGGGGTGGGCGGAACGGCTCATGTCTGCACTGCTCTTTCAGATCCGATCGGGTGCGCTGATGCCGAGCACGGAGAGGCCGCCGGCGAGCACCGTCCCGGCGGCTTCGGCGAGCGCGAGCCGGGAACGGTGGGCGGCCGAGGGTTTCTCGTCGCCGAGCGGCAGAACGGTGTGCTGGAACGCGAGCAGCGCGTCGGCGGTGGCTTCCAGGTGCCGGGCGACCCGGTCGGGGGCGCGGTGGCGGGCGGCGGCGAGAAGGACGGCGGGGTGGTCGCCGAGGACGCCGAGAAGCGCGGGGGCGTCGATGTCGGTCTCGTACGCGGGTGTGACCCGGAGCTGTTCTCCGTTGACGAGCAGCCTACGCACCCGCGAGTGGGCGTACCGCACCCGGAAGAGGGGGTTGCGCTCGTGCTGGACGAGGAGCGGCGGCCCGTCGAGGGGCCGGTCCTGGGGCGCGGGCCGGAGAAGGGCCCAGCGGGCGGCGTCGACACCGAGGCCTGCGGGGTCGTACGCCCCGGGCCGTACGTGGATCCGCTCGGCACCGCCGAATCCGGCGTCGGCCCCCTGCGCCCGGAGGAGCCGGACGACGGTCTCGGTGACGAGGGCGGCGCGCGCCTCGGCGGGCTCGGCGAAACGGACGACGGTCCCGACGAGGGCGGTACTGCTGCCGTAGGAGGGGAGGGCGCCGTCGCGGGAGGTGGGGTCGGCCCCGCGGATCGCCCGCACGAGCTCGGCACCGGCGTCGGGGCGGAGGCTGAAGTTCAGGAACCCGGGCCCGGTGATCTCGACGCCCCGGAGCCCTGGGGCGTCACGCAGCTGTTCCTTCAGGATCCCGGCGACATCGAGGGCGGTACGGCCGGCGGACCGGGCGAGGGTCAGAGCGATGTTGCTGGCGTACTCCCCGGCGCCACCGGGCCGGGCCCGCTCGACCTTGACCAGCGGTGGCACGTCGACCCGCAGCGCACCGTCGTCGACCGCGCGGCGCACGGCGTGCAGCACGGTGAGGGAGAGGTCCGCGGGGGTCACGGGTCAAGCCTAGGGGAGGAGGGGGGTCGGAACGCGAACCGGTTTCGCCATACGGGCAGCCGGAGGCGGGGGAAGGACACCCCGCACGCGACCGATGGACGGAGGCAACCGGCACACCGCCCAGGAACGGATGACCGACGAGACGAGACACCGACCTCAGTGCACCCCGCGCGGATGACCGACGAGACGAAACACCGACCTCAGTGCACCCCGCGCGGGTTACTCGCGCGTCGGGACTCCAGCTCCTGCGCTCCGTCGGCTGCGGCCGGTTCCTCTCCCCCGTCGGCCCCGGCCCCCTCCGGCCGCTCACGCCGCTCGCGGTGCATCAGCTGGCGGACCACGCGGACGAGCTCAGTGGGCTCGAAGGGCTTGGCGAGAAAGGCGTCGACCCGGGGCACCACCCCACCGGAGGCCTCGTGCTCACCGCAGGCACTGATGATCGCGACCGGCAGATGACTGGTCCGAGGATCGGCGCGCAGCCGCGCGGCGGTCTTGATCCCGTCGAGTCGGGGCATGACGACATCCAGGGTGACGACATCAGGACGAACCCGATGCACGACATCCAGACACTCGGCACCATCGGCCGCGGTCACGACCTCGAACCCCTCGAGTTCGAGATTGACCCTGATCAACTGCCGGATCACCTTGTTGTCGTCGACAACGAGCACCCGACCGGACGCGCCTGACACACGAACGAGAGTAGGCCGCCCAGAACAGCTGCGTCCGGGTTTTACCCACTTCTTACCCGTGCGAGGGACCCGACCCCCCGGTGACACCCCGGAAATACCTGTTCACAGCCACTCCCGCAGAGCTGGTAGGGTTCTACCCGTCGCCGCCGAACGCGGCAGCGCCCCCGTAGCTCAGGGGATAGAGCAACGGCCTCCGGAGCCGTGTGCGCAGGTTCGAATCCTGCCGGGGGCACTTCGCAGGAAGTGCCAAAAGACCCCGTGATCAGCGGAAACGCTGAGCGCGGGGTCTTGTTGTATGTGCGGGTGTGGGCAGCGCTGGGCCTTCCTGGAGCTTCCCTGCCTCCAGAAGTACGTCACCAAGATCGTGGCCGCCCCTCCGAACAGCCGCACCCGATGAAGCCGAACCCATTCCCGCTCATCACGGCAGCGCCGGTCACGCCGTGGCTGATGAGCGTGCCGTCCAGCCGCGCCCGCTCCACGGTGTGTGGGTCGACGGCAGACGGGATGGAAGCCAGGGAGAGCTGGGGCTGAGGCAGTCGGTACGGTGCAGCTCTCGGAGCGAGCAACGGTAGGGCAGCCATGGGCAAGGACACACCGCATGACGCGTTCCGGGTCGGCGACGTTCTGAGAGTCAGCTGCCCGCCGGCCGAAGGCCGAGTGGCCGAGGTGTCTCGTTTCCACGTCTCGGTTGAATGGCCGTGGGCCGAGATCGATCCGCACTCTCAGATCAGGTGGAACGGCCGGAGGGCCTTCGCCATGTCGCCTGACTCCCCGGACTGGACCATGAGTCTGTTCAAGACTGATCCTGAGCCATGGAACTTGCACGTCGGTGACGGCTGCCTCGTAGGCATACCCGAGACGTTGGTGCGGGTCATCGATGTCGGTCGCTACGACCCTCCGCAGGATGTGGGGTGGCTTCCCCGTCCTCACACGATGCTGGTCGTAGTGCCTGCCGAACATCCCGGCGAGTCTCTTTCCGAGGACGACGGGGACACGATCGACCTTGAATCAGCGGCACCTGTGACGATCGAGCTGGTGTCTCGAACCTGACCTGGACGTGCCCTCGCGTGCCCGATCAGACGGGGTCCCACGAGGAACCGCGGTACGGAATCACCAGGGAGACGCGTAGGGCCCCTGACCGGAATCGCTGGTCAGGAGCCACTCATCGGCGGTGGGTGTGGAATGTGAACCCACGGTGACCTCGCTGCCACGACGGTTTTCAAGACCGTGTACGGATCGACGCTCCCAAGGCGTCGAGTGCGCCCACGGCCGCGCGGATATGAGCCGGGCCGCGACGCAACCGTTCTCCCGCGCACCACCAGGACAGTCGCTCTTCCGTGTCCTCCCTCGGATGCATGCCCAGGCCATGCTCGGGGCACAGGGGCCACGCCTGCCACAGAAGCTCCATGACGGTCTCCTGCGCGGCATCGGCGACGCTCGCCAGTGCAGAGGCAAGGCTGTCCTGTGAGTTCGGGTCCACGTGGTTGCCGTGCCACTCGCCGTTGGGCATGGCGACGTAGACGTTCTCCGGCTCATCCCCGTCGTAGGACGGAAGAGCCAGCAGCTGCAGGGGTTCCAGCTGGGGAAGCGTCACCGCTAGGTCCCGGTTCAGAAGGGCGAGAGCCTGGTCCCACACCGGGTACTCGCCCGGCGAGACGCGGCGAGGCTCAGGGGGGTCGAAAAGAGCGCACATGAGCCCCATCCTCCGCCATGCCAGGGACAGCCCCACTCGCTCAACAGCGTCGCCGCCTCCCTGCGAAGACCGCGTGCGGGCCGCCATCTACTCTCAGACGCCGGCAACGGTGGAGTGGTGAGTGTCTGACTGCGTGACAACGCCGCCGAACATCGACGGACGGGCGCGAACGTCTGAGGATCATCAGCGCAGGTGAGGGGGTGCCGGTCCCATACAGAGCTCACGCCCGGGCTGCTTCGGGACGGAGAGGTCCCCGCGCCACATCCGCGCAGGTAGGGCGGTAAAGCACGGACAACGGCGGCCGCTGAGAAGAGTCATACGGCTCGGCTCGACGCCCGTTCGCACAGGTCATAGCGGGTATCGAGCGCCGAGGATCGGCAATTCCCAGCTCAGGTCCTCAGACGAAGGGCGTGATCCCCGCGCTTTCCAAGTGCGCGAGGACTGCCTCAAGACATGCGTCGGCGGACGCCTCATCCGACCTGAAGAACGACTCCGTGCCCGCAGGGCCGCCGGAGACGATCACCATCCAGCGATGCCCCGGTGATCGCTCACCGTCAGCCTTGAAGACAACCGAACACCCTCGCTCGGCCAGCCACGCCATCAGTTCCACAACGTCCACAGCAGCCCCCTTCGGGAAGAAGCTCATGCCGGCCACGGGGGCGCGGGATCGACGGGGAAGCGCGGAGCGCGGGGTCTTCTGCGTGGGGTGCGAGCGGGACGCCTCGGGTGGGGTGTCCCGTCGTGTCAGGTCGCCTCCGGCCGGTTCACGCGGGGGTGTCGGTGGTCGGGCGGTGGGGTTCCGGCAGCGTGGCCGTGTGGACGAACCAGTCGAGGACCTGACGGAGTTCCTCGGCCTGGTCGGCGAAGACCTCCAGGGGGAACGAGGGGCGCAGGTCCAGCTTCGCTTCCGCGAGGTCGATGCCGTCCACCCCGTTCAGTCGGGCCATCAGGTCCCGGCGCAGTGACTCGTCGTCGAACGGCGGTCGGCGCTTCAGGTGCTGGAAGACCACCTCCGCCGTGCCTGTCGCCGGGTACAGCGCGACGGGCCACAGCGAACGGGCGCGGGCCCCGCCCACGGACAGCATGGGGAAGCAGCTGGTCTCGTTCTTCTTCCCGTAGTCGAGAGAGCCGCCCAGTTCCTCCCAGAACCGCAGGGTCGCGAGCACTCCCTCTGCTGTCTCGGGGGTCTGGTTGTCACGCAGCAGCGTCTCGAAACGGGCCGCGGCGGTGTCCCCGGTCCTTCGGGCGGCCTCGGGCTCCTGGGCGGGCGCCTCGCTCTCGAAGTCGTCCTTGCCCACCAGGGCCGCCAGGTCCGCCGCCGTCAGCCGGTGTGAGCGGCGGGCGCGGCCCCACTCGTCGAACGGCACGCCCTCGGACTCCAGGACGGCCCGCGGGTCGGGGTCGCCCTCACGTCCCTCCGGCCAGCGGAAGCCGGGGGAGATCTTGCCGTCGGCCATCAGCACGCGGTAGGCCCCGTGCAGCGCCGGCCTGGTGCCCACATGGTTGCCGACCGCGACGGCGTGCGTGCCGATGAGGGCGGCGAGGTCCCCGTACGTCGTCCACGTACCCGCCGGCATGTTCAGCAGCGCTCGGCGCAGCTCGCCCCACCCGGCCCACTCGGCGTCCGCCCTGACCACTCCGTCGAGGGGGCCCGGCCACAACTCCTCCGCGCGGGCGGACAGTTCTCCGGCGCGCGCGAGGATCTCGGCCCTCCCCCAGCGCTCCTGGGCGGCGATCCGCTGGTTCATCCGGAGCGCGCTGGAGTCCAGGATCTGCTGCTTGCGGCGGAATGGGTGGTTCGAGAGGCGCGCGTTGTCGCCGGAGAGCGTGAGGTTGCCGAGGGTGTGCACCACTTGGGTGTGCAGGTCCTCCGGGCTCTCGCTCTGCCCTGTCTCCTCCGCGAGGAGGTCGAACCACTGCTGGGCGGGCTGCTGCGGCAGTACGTGCTCCACGGTGAGCTTCGCTCTGGCGTAGTCGACCGGCTCGCTGGCGCCGTAGCTCTCCTCGAAGCGGCGCAGGATCTCGAAACGCTGGTGCGAGCGGCCCGACTTGTAGAAGGGGCGGCTGAGGATGGACTCCCGCATCATCGCGTCGGAGGGCCAGACACGTGTCCCGGTCTTGGCGGACAGGGCGTGGCGTACGGCGTCCGCGAGCGAGCGCCCGTTCTCCAGTTCCTTCTCCACCTCCTTGGGCAGCTCCATGAAGGTGCGGTTGTTTCCCGTGGTGGAGTTGCCGGCGAACAGGCGCCGCACCATGTAGCTCTCGGCGTACGACAGGGCGGTGGCCGCCTCCTTGGGGTCGCAGGCGCCCTCGTCCAGCCGGTCGAGCAGGAGGAGCGCCAGCGGGTAGTGGGTCTGGCCACCCCAGCGTGCGAGCCGCTCCAGGACCTCGCGCAGGCCCGGGTCGTTCTCCCGCCACGGCTCGACGATCCGCATGAGGCGACCGGCTCGTACGTGCAGTCGGGAGACCTCGGCCTCCAGGGCCCCCTCGTCCGAACTCAGCGGTTCGAGACGCCTCTTCTGGTCCCGGTAGATGTCGCTCTGCTTGGCCCGGTTGTCGCCGCCGACGACCAGGTCGAGCCAGACCAGCAGTTCCAGCCTCGCCGGGCCCAACGACTCCTGCATCGGGAGCCACAGGTTGCGGTAGACGGCCTCGCCGCGCCTGGGGAGGCACATGAACAGGTAGTTGCGCAGCAGATCACTCTGGCTGAGGCCGACACCGGTGTTGTTGATGGACTCGAAGATCCGGTAGACGTTGTCGCCCTCGGCGGCGGTGATCGACACGATGGAGAGGAAGTCCCTCAGCACGGACTCCACGGCGCGGACCCATGCCTCGCCGGCGGTCTCCTCGCCCTCGGTCAGAGCAGCGAGGAAGAAACGGTAGGCGCCGCCGATGTTGCCGGGGCCGCCGGCCGTGGGAAGGGACTCCACGCAGGCGACGAACGCCTCGCGGTCGGCCTGTGTCGGCAGCAGACGGTAGTGGTCGTTCCCGTCCTGGTAGCCGTTGACCAGGACGAGGTCGTGGATGCGGTCCGCCTTCTTCGCCCGCCCCCGGGCCCGGTGGGCGTCCCGCAGGGCGGTGAAGGCGAGCATCAGGGTGGTCAGCCGCTGCTGGCCGTCCACGACGAGCCAGCGCTGCATCCCGCCCGCCGCGACGCGCTCCGGCGCGAGCACGACCGACCCCAGGAAGTGAGCCACCGGAGCCCTGTCGTCCAGCTTGTCCTCGACGAGTTCCATCACGTCGTCCCACAACTGCCGCAGCTCGTCCCGCTGCCAGGTGTAGGTCCGTTGGTACAGCGGGACCTGGAACTGCGTCTCTCCGTGCACCAGTTTGCTGAACGTCGTCTCCTGCGCGTGCACGCGCGACCCCTCCCCGACTCCTGCCCGTGGGCCCGTCATTGTGCCGCACCCGGATACGGTGATCAGCCGAATCGGTATCCGTGGTTCGTTCGGGTGGTCCCGGTGGAGGTGACGTCAGCCCGGGCGGATCAGGCCGTGCGTTTGCGTGGGGTCGCCTTCTTCGTCGTCGTCTTCTTGGACGCGGTCCTCTCGGCCGGGGTCTTCGACGCCGTGGTCTTCTTCTTCGCCGCCGTCTTCCTGGTGGTGGCCTTCTTCGGTGTCTCCTTCGTCTCCGCGTCGGCGGTCGACGTCGACTTGCGGGCCGGCGTCGCCGTCTTCTTCGCCGGTGTCCGGGACGTGGACTTCTTGCCGCCCGTCTCCTTCGGCGTCCCGCGCGGTTTGAGTTCCGTCACCACGGCATCCTCGCCGCGGGCCTCCTTCGCCGCCCTGACGCTGCTCTCCAGGGCCGCCATCAGGTCGATCACCCGGCCGCCCTGCGCCTCCCCCGGGGCCGGGGGAGCGACGGCCTCGCCGCCCTCCGCCTTCGCCGCGATCATCTCCTCGACCGCGGTCCGGTAGTCGTCGCGCAGGGTGCTCATGTCGACCTCGCCGAGCGTGGCCATCAGGGCGTCGGCCAGGTCGAGTTCGGCGTCCCGTACCGCGACCGGGGTCTCCGGGGCCACGCCCTCCGGGGCGCGGATCTCGTCCGGCCAGAGCAGCCCGTGCATCGCGATCACGTCGTCCACGACCCGGAGCATGCCGAGCCGCTCCCGCCCCCGGAGGGCGTACTTCGCCACCGCCACCTTGTCGCTGCGCTTGAGCGCCTCGCGGAGCAGGGTGTACGGCTTGGCCGCCGGCACGCCGTTCGCCGAGAGGTAGTACGCGGCGTCCATCTGGAGCGGGTCGATCTCACCGGCCGGTACGAAGGCCACGATCTCGATCGTCTTCGCCGTCGGGAGCGGCAGGGCCGCCAGGTCCTCGTCGGTGATCGGGATCATGGTCCCGTCGGCGTCCTCGTACGCCTTGCCGATCTCCGGCGTCGTCAGCTCCTCCCCGTCCAGCTCGCACACCTTCTTGTAGCGGACCCGGCCGCCGTCCTCGGTGTGGATCTGACGGAAGGAGACCGAATGGCTCTCCGTGGCGTTCACCAGCTTGATCGGGATGCTGACAAGGCCGAAGGAGATGGCGCCGTTCCAGATGGATCGCACGTTTCTTACCTTTCGAGCCTAAAAGACACGATTCGTGGGGATTGTCATCGTATGACGCCTCTCACGGAGGTGGAGGGGCGGCGCCTGGCGCTCAGCAACCTGGACAAGGTGCTCCACCCGGTCACCGGCACCCACAAAGGCGAGGTGCTCCACTACTACGCCACCGTCGGGGCCGCGATCCTGCCGCATCTGCGGGACCGGCCGGTGTCCTTCCTGCGCTATCCGGACGGCCCGGAGGGCCAGCTCTTCTTCACCAAGAATCCTCCGCCCGGCACACCCTCCTGGGTGAGGACCACGCCCGTACCCCGTTCCGAGGACCCCCGGGCCCGGCAGGTGGTGATCGACGACCTGGCCTCCCTGATGTGGGCGGCGAACCTCGTGGTGGAGTTCCACACCCCGCAGTGGCGGGCCTCCTCCCCCGCCGTCGCCGACCGGCTCGTGTTCGACCTCGACCCGGGGCCGCCGGCGACCGTCGTCGAGTGCTGCCGGGTCGCGCTGTACCTGCGCGAGCGGCTCACCGCGGACGGCCTCCACGCCTACGCCAAGACCTCCGGCTCCAAGGGGCTGCACCTGCTCGTGCCGATCGTCCCCACACCCTCCGCACACGTCTCTGCCTACGCCCGACAGCTCGCCGTCGAGGCGGAGGCGGCGCTGCCGCGGCTGGTCGTCCACCGCATGGCCAAGGCCCTGCGGCCCGGGAAGGTCTTCGTCGACCACAGCCAGAACGCCGCCGCCAAGACCACCGCCACCCCCTACACCCTGCGCGCGCGGGCCCTGCCCACCGTGTCCGCGCCCGTCACCTGGGAGGAGGTGGAGGAGTGCGCCGGCCTGTCGGCCCCGGATCCGGAAGCCCTCGTTCTCCTCATGGACGACATCACGCCACGTCTGGAGCGGTACGGGGAGCTCCTGGCACCCCTCTTCGCACCCGAACGGGCCGGAGAGCTGCCATGAGCCCGGCCCGCCCCGACCGTCCCGCGGGTCGGGGTGACGCCGGGGTTCGGGGGCCCGGGGCCCGCGCCGGGGTGCGCGGGTCCGGGGCCGTGGCGCTGGCCCCGCCCGTCGACGTCATGCGGCCACGGGCCGCCGACGAGATCCCCGCACAGGGCGAGCCGCCACGGCAGCTCCAGTACTCACTCAAGCTGGACGGGTTCCGTGCGCTCGCCTTCGTCCTCGACGACGGCAAGGTCGTCCTCCAGTCCCGCTCCCGCCGCGACCTCGCTCCCGAGTTCCCCGAGACCGCCGCGCACCTGCGGCGACAGCTCCCGCCCGGGATCGTCCTCGACGGGGAACTCTGCGCCTACCGGGAAGGGCGGCTCAGCTTCACCGACCTCCTCCGGTCCCCCGCGGACCGCGCCAGGACCGGGGTGCCCGTCTCGTACATCGCCTTCGACCTCCTCGCCGTCCCCGGGCGCGACGTCCGGGCTCTGCCGCTCCGCGACCGGTGGGAGCTGCTCGGTACGGCTCTGCGGGAGGCCGAGCCGCCGCTCCAGCGCGTCCTCGCCACCCTCGACGAGTCGACCGCCCACGACTGGTTCCGGGACCTGCGCGACGCCGGAGTCGAAGGGATCGTCGCCAAGAGGCTCGGCTCCCCCTACCGGGCGGGGCCCACCTGGGCCTGGCGCAAGGTCCGGCACGCCGACACCGGCGACGGTCTGCTTCTCGGCGTCCTCGGCCCCGCCGAACGGCCCCGTGCCCTCGTCGTACGTCTCGCCGACGGCCGCACCGTGACCACCTCCCCGCGGCTCACCCCGGCGCAGTCGCGCGAGGTCGGGGCGCTGGTGGGCGACCGCGCCGGGCCCCTCACCCCGGACCCGGAGCACGGGCCCGTGCGGTGGGTGGAACCGCCCGTACCGGTCGAGCTGCGGCAGCTCGCGGGGCGGCAGCGGCAGGAGAACGCGACGTTCGTGCGGGTTCGGTCGGAGGCGTGAGGGGTGGGGACGTCGGGGGGTGAGGGGGTGGGGGGTGAAGGGAGCGCAGGGGGTGGCGTCTTCGGGTCGAGTGACCCGTACGCAGCGCAACTGCCCTGCTGCGTACCGTACATGGCGCAAAGAAGTCGCAACTCGGGGTGCCCGCACGTCCCGTGTCGCCGGTAAGGCCTTGCTTCACGTCCCGTGGTGCACACTTGCTGCCTGGTACAGGGCTCACGGGGAAGGCGGCCTGGCACATGCTGACGGGGATCGAGGAGGTCGACTGGGCCTCACTGGGGCATGCGTACGGCCCCGCGGACGACGTGCCGGAGCTCCTCCGCGGACTCGCCTCCGCCGATCCCGCGGAGCGGGAGACCGCCCTCGACGGGATGTACGGCGCCGTGCACCACCAGGGCGACGTCTACGACTCCACCCTCGCCTGCATCCCCTTCCTCCTCGAACTCGTCGCCGACCCTGCCGTCCAGGACCGCGGCTGCCTCGTCGAGCTCCTCACCAGCATCGGCGGCATCGAACTCGACGACGACGAGGAACTGGACGAACTCGACCCGGACGACGAGGAGTTCATTCCCGCGGCCAACTACGCCATGGCCGCGGCCGCCATCGCCGCCGGCGCCGACGTCTTCCTCGGGCTCGCCTCCGACCCCGACCCCGAGGTACGGCTGACCGCGCCCTGCGCCCTCGCCTCGCTCCACCCCGAGCCCGTCCGGGTCCTGACCCTGCTGCGGGAACGGCTCACCGTCGAGCGGGACACGGAGGTGCGGCTCGCCCTCGTCGCCGCCCTCGGACGGATCGCCCTGCGGCACGCGGTGCTACGCGCAGAGATCGTCGACTGGCTCGGCTGGCTCGCGCGCGCCGCGCACGACCCCGGGCTCCGTCTCGCGGCGCTCGTCCAGCGTGCGCGGTGCGCGCCCGGCGACATCCCGGACGACGTCGTGCCCCGGGTGACGGGCCTCCTGGAGGAGATCCGGACCACGGCCCGCGCGTCCGCCGCCCCCGGCTCCGACGGGTCCCGGCACGCCGCGCCCACCCTCATCGGGCAGGTCCGCGAACTCCTCGAGGAGCACGCCGCCGGGCGGCCCGCACCCTGGACCGAGGAACTGCTCCGAACCCTGCACACCGCCCTCGACGACCGTGTCGACGACCGCATCGCGCTGATCCTCGCGCAGCTGCGCAGCCCCGACTGGGGGCAGCGCTCCGACGCGATCTGGCTGTGCGGCGGCTTGATCCGGATCTGGCGCGGGCGGTACGAAGAGGTCGTCCGGCTCGTCGGCGCCCAGCTGCACGATCCCGAGCCACGGCTCCGGGAGGCCGCCACCTCGTTCCTGGAGCGGCTCTTCGAGCTGGGCGCCCCCGCGGCCGACGCGCTGGCCGCACGGCTGACGTCCGGGCCCTCCGCGTGGTCGGGCCCGGGGTCGCTCGCTGGGTCGCGTGGCGGGCCGGGGCCCGGGGCCGGCGGGCAGAGCGCGTTCGTCGGGCGGTCCGGACGGGACGGGGCCCTCCTCGCGCTGGCCCGCGCCGGGGACACCCGGGCCGTACCCCTGCTCGCCCGCGCCCTGGAGGAGGGCGAGGTACGGCGGGACCTGCTCTACGCCACGGACGGCCTCGGGCCCTCGGCGGCGATGCTCGCCCCGCTCCTGCGGCGCCGGCTCGCCGAGGTCGACCTCGACGAGCGGCTCTACGACCGGGCCGCGCCCCTGCTGTACGCCCTCGCGGCCGTTCGGGGCCGCCAGGCCGTACCCGAGGTCCTGCGGGTCCTGCGCGGGGCGCCTCCGAACCGGCGCGACTGGGTGCGGGAGGCCGCCCTCAGGACCTTGGCGGCCTTCGGGCCCGCCGCCCGGGATGCCGTACCCGACATGCGAAGACTCCTGGCCGCCGAGTCGGCGTCCGTCGCCACGACGGCGGCGCGGGCCCTGTGGGCGGCCGAGGGTGAGGTGCGTGAGGTCCTGGCGGCCCTGGAGCGGTGGCTCGGGCCGGGTGCCTCGGGTGCGGAGCGGTGCGCCGCCGCGCAGGCGCTCGGTGAGATCGGGCCGGCCGCCGGCGCGGCCGCGCCGGCCCTCCTGCCCGGTCTGGCCTCGCGGGACCTGTGGGTGCGGGTCCGCAGCGCCGCCGCGCTGTGGCGGGTGTCCGGGGACGCGGCGACGGCCCTGCCGGTGCTGCTGGCGGCCTGGGAGGAGAACCGGCACGCGCGCGTGGACGTCGCGGAGTGTCTGGCGGAGATGGGGCCCGCGGCGTCGGAGGCGCAGTTGGTGGTGCTCACGGAGCTGACGCGGCGGCGGCGGCACAACGCGCGCGAAGGCGCCTCCGGCAGTCATGACGTCCATCTCGACGAGAAGCTCCTGACCTTGTGCCGGGCGGCGCTGGCCCGGATGGAGCGAGGGGTGTTCTGAGGGGTCGTTCGGCTGCCGAGCCGGGGGGGTGGGGCAGCTCTGCGTGGCCCGTGCGTGGGGATCGATCCGGAGGTCGTGTCCGGGACCGCACGATGTACGGCGCCTGAGGGGCCCGGAGGGTTCGCGTTTCTCCCGCGCCACACATCACGGTCTACCTCCCGGACACGACCCCCCTCCACACGGCCCCCTCTTCTGTCGTCGGGCGGCCTCACCTCGTGAATCCCGTCGGTGGGCAAGAGGTACCTCCCTCCGAATATGGTCTCCTCAGGGCCTAGGAGGAGACACATGCGACCGCTCGGAGCGTTGATCGCCGTCTGCGGTGTCCTGTGTGCTCTCGTGCTCGTCGGGTGCGGGGGTGAAGGCGGGCTCAGGAGCGCCGGGGTCGCGTCCCCCGCCGTGGGGCCCGTCCGGCTCTGGCCCGATCTGCCGCCCGCCACCGATCCGCCCATCGACTACGGGGAGTCCGACACCGCGCGTGTCCCCGGCATCGCGGTCGCCGACAACGACGTCCGTTCCGTCGACGCCGTCGCGGTCGTCCGTGCCGAGGTGCGGACCGGTGTGTACAGCGGGCCCGACGGGATGTACGAGGAGACCGCCCGTGCGATCGCCGCCTGCGACACCGCTCCCCGCGCGTGTCCCGTCATGCGGCCGTACTACCGCGACCTCACCGGGAACGGCCGGGACGAGCTGATCGTCGGCATCCGGATGCCCGAGCAGCAGGTCGGGGTGCGGGTCTACCTCGCCGAGAACGGCGGGCTCACCCGGATCATGTCCACGGTCGACCAGGTCATCAGCGTGGAGCTGGCCGGGCGGGACCTGATCATGCGGGTCGCGTCGGCGGGGATCCCGGGGTACGAGTACCGCACCGCCTGGTCCTGGGACGAGCAGCAGCGGAGCATGCTGCCCACCCGCGACGAGATCGTGCGGGTCCGGCACCCGGGGACGGGCGTGCCCGTGCCCCGGCTCGTGAGCCCCAGCCCCTCCGTCGCTCCCGTGCCGCTGCCCGCGGAGACCCCGTGAGGGCGCCCCGGCCGCCCGCCTGGACCGCGACGCTGACGTGGAAGGCCGCCGTCTTCATCGCGGTGATGTGCTGCGCCCTCGCCGCCCTGCTGGGCATCCTCGTCCATGTGTCGGTGACCGCGCAGACCGCGGACGACTCCCGGGAGAAGGCACTCGCACGGCTCGCCGACGTGACCCGGCTGTACGAGGCCGGTGAGCCGCTCCCCCGGTTCGCCGGGCTCGACCCGGTCGGGCTCCCGGCGTCCCTGCGTGCCCTCGCCGTCCGGGGCGAGCGCGGCACGATGGTCGGGGACGACCGGGGCCACCCCGCGATGTGGGCGGCGGGCCCGGCGGACGGCCGCGCCCTCGCCGTACGCGTCGATCACACCCAGAGCGCCGAGACCATCGACGCGCTCGACCGCTCGATCCTCGGCTCGTCCGTGCTCGCCATCGGGGCGACGCTGCTCGTGGGCGCCTTCGCGGTCACCCGGGTCACGCGGCGGCTGCACCTGACCGCCCAGGTGGCCCGCCGGATCAGTGCCGGCGATCTCGACGCGCGCGTGGACGATCCCCGTACGAAGGACCCCTCGCGCCCGCAGGACGAGGTGGCGACGGTCTCCGGAGCGCTCGACACGATGGCCTCCTCGCTCCAGCGCAAGCTGCAGAGCGAACAGCGGTTCACCGCCGATGTGGCGCACGAGCTGCGCACGCCCCTGACCGGGTTGTCCGCGGCCGCCGAACTGTTGCCGGAAGGGCGGCCCTCGGAGCTCGTACGGGACCGGGTACGGGCGATGCGGGCGCTGACCGAGGACCTCCTGGAGATCTCGCGGCTCGACGCGCGCAACGAGACCGTGGACCTGGCCGTGCACGAACTCGGCCCGCTCGCCGAGCGGGTGGTGCGCGCGTCGGGCACGGACACGGAGGTGCGGGTCGTGCGGGACGCGACGGTGGAGACGGACCGGCGCCGTCTTGAGCGGGTGCTCGGCAATCTGGTCGCCAACGCGCACAAGCACGGTGCTCCTCCGGTGGTGGTGACGGTGGACGGGCCCGTCGTGTCCGTGCGGGACCGCGGCCCCGGCTATCCCGGGTATCTGATCGAGTCGGGGCCGCAGCGCTTCCGGACCGAGAGCGGCGGCAAGGGGCACGGGCTCGGGCTGACGATCGCGGTGGGGCAGGCGGAGGTGATCGGGGCCGCGCTCGTGTTCACCGGGGCGCCGGGGGGCGGGGCCGAGGCCCTGCTGCGGCTGCCCGAGTACGTCCACCTCTCGGACGACGCGCCGCAGGAGTGACAGCACGGCACACCGTCACACAAAAGGGACATAGGGCATACCGCTTGCTACGTTGCGGCCATGACCGCACCGCGAACGGACGCGCCCCCGCCCGGGGTACGCATCCCGAAGCGCCGCGGCGTGGAACTCTCCCTCCTCGTCTGCGCCGTCCTCATCTCCGTCTACGGCTACGCCGAGGTCGGTCTCGCCCGCAGCGGCGCCGTGCCGCCGGACGCCGTCCGCTACGGGGCCGGGCTCGGTCTGCTCGCGCTCGTCGCCCATCTCGCGGTCCGCTTCCGCGCCCCGTACGCCGATCCGCTGCTGCTGCCGATCGCCGTGCTGCTCAACGGCCTCGGGCTCGTCCTGATCTACCGGCTCGACCTGGAGACGCCGAGGGACCAGGCGGCCGCGCCCCAGCTGGTCTGGTCGACGCTGGGGGTCGCGCTCTTCATCGTGGTCGTCCTGCTGCTCCGCGACCATCGCGCGCTCCAGGGGTACGCGTACGTGTCGGTGGCCGCCGCGCTCGCCCTGATGATCCTGCCGATCTTCTTCCCGGCCGTGAACGGGGCCAAGATCTGGATCCGGATCGGCGGCCTGTCCTTCCAGCCGGGTGAGTTCGCCAAGATCCTGCTCGCCGTCTTCTTCGCCGCCTACCTCGCCGCCAACCGCCACGCGCTCGCGTACGCCGGGCGCCGGATCTGGAGGTTCCAGCTGCCCGCCGGTCGGGTCCTCGGGCCCGTCGTGGCGATCTGGCTGCTGAGCGTCGGCGTACTCGTCCTGGAGCGGGACCTGGGCACGTCGCTGCTCTTCTTCGGGCTCTTCGTGATCATGCTGTACGTGGCCACCGGCCGGATCGGCTGGATCGCCGTCGGCCTGGTGCTGGCCTCCGCCGGCGCCGTCCTCGTCGGCTCCCTCGAACCTCATGTGCACAGCCGGGTGCAGGACTGGCTCGACCCCTTCGCCTCGATCCGGGCGGGGGACGGCCCGGGGCAGCTCGCCCAGTCGCTGTTCTCCTTCGCCGCCGGGGGCATGCTCGGCAGCGGGCTCGGTCTCGGCCATTCCGTCCTCATCGGGTTCGCCGCCAAATCGGACTTCATCCTCGCCACGGCGGGCGAGGAGCTCGGGCTCGTCGGCCTGACCGCGCTGTTCGTCCTGTACGCGCTGCTCGTCGCCCGGGGATACCGCGCCGGCCTCTCGCTGCGCGAACCCTTCGGGCGGCTCCTCGCCATCGGGCTCGCCTCGATCGTGGCGCTCCAGGTCTTCGTGATCGCGGGCGGGGTGATGGGCCTGATCCCGCTGACGGGCATGGCGATGCCGTTCCTCGCCCAGGGCGGTTCGTCGGTCGTCACCAACTGGGTGATCGTGGCGCTGCTCATCCGCGTCAGCGACTCGGCACGCGCCCCGGAGCCCGACGCCGCCGACACGGGGACGCTCACCCCCGTCAAGGAGGGGGCCTCGTGAGCCTCGTGTGTCGTACGAGGGGGGCGGAGTCGTGATCCGGTATGCCCGGCGGGCCGCCGGACTCTGCCTCGTCCTGCTCGTGGCGCTCCTCGTCAACTCCGCCCGGGTGATGGTCCTCGAGGCCGAGTCCCTCGACGGCAACCCCGCCAACCGCCGCATCGCGATCGACCGGTACGAGCAGCCGCGTGGTGACATCGTCGTCGAAGGGAAGCCCGTGACGGGTTCCCGGGACAGCGGACAGCAGTTGCGCTGGGAACGGACCTACCGCAAGGGGCCGTTGTACGCGCCGCTGACCGGCTACGCCTCGCAGACCTATGGCACCACCCTCGTCGAGCACGCCGAGGACGCCGTCCTGGCCGGCACCGACCCGATGCTGGCCCCGCTCCCCCTCTGGAACGACCTCACCCGCGGCCGGCAGCCCGGCGGCGACGTCGTGACGACGATCCGGTCGTCGATGCAGGAGGCCGCCTTCCGGGGGCTCGGCGGGAAACGCGGCGCGGTGGTGGCCGTGGAGCCGCACAGCGGTCGGATCCTGGCGCTCGTCAGCTCGCCCTCGTACGACCCCGGTGTCCTCTCCGGGACCGGCCCGGAGGTCAAGGACGCCTGGAAGCGGCTCACCACCTCGCCGAACCAGCCGATGCTGAACCGGGCGCTGCGGCAGACGTACCCCCCGGGCTCCACGTTCAAGATCGTGACGGCGGCCGCGGCCCTGGACGCCGGAGCGGTACGGGACGTGGACGCGCCGACGGACACCCCCGACCCGTTCGTGCTGCCCGGCACCCGGCAGGTGCTCCCCAACGAGGCGAAGGGGTGCGAGGACGCCTCCCTCGCGTACGCCGTCCAGTGGTCCTGCAACACCGTGATGGCCGGGCTCGGGGTGAAGGTGGGCCTGACCGGGATGGTCGACGCGGTCGAGGAATTCGGCTTCAACGACACCACGCTCCGGGTGCCGTCCTGGGTGGCCAGATCCAACTTCGACCGGGAGATGAGCCCGGACCAGCTGGCCCTGTCGTCGATCGGGCAGTTCGACACGACGGCGACGCCCCTCCAGATGGCCATGGTGGCGGCGGCGGTCGCCAACAACGGGGAGATCGCCCACCCGTACCTCGTCGACCGCACGACGACCTCGGGCGGCATCACGGTCGACCGCACCGGCCGGCGCAGTCACCGCCTGGCCATGAACCCCTCGACGGCGCTCCAGCTCCAGCGGCTGATGGTGAGGGCGGTCGAGGAGGGGACGGGGACGAACGCGGCGATCCCCGGGGCCCGGGTCGGCGGCAAGACGGGCACGGCCCAGCATGGCTTCGGCAACACGGGGACCCCGTACGCCTGGTTCATCGCCTGGGCCCAGGCCGGCGACGCGGCCCAGCCGGCCGTCGCCGTGGCGGTGGTCGTCGAGGACGCGGAGGCCGCCCGTACGGACATCAGCGGGGGCGGCAGCGCGGCTCCGATCGCGAAGGCGGTGATGACGGAGGCGCTGCGGCTGGAGGCGGAGGGCCGGAGAGGCCAGGGCCACCCGTTCGGATCAGGTGCCGGGGGCCGCGAGCCCTGAGGACCTGGTCACTCCCCCGTCGCGCCCTCCGCGATCGCGTCCTCCACCTCCGCCACCCTGGCCTGCTCCTCAGCCGCGAAACGCTCCGCGTCGAGCCGCTCCGCGATCTCCTCGTCCTGCGTCATCAGCAGGTCGAGGTTCGAGTCGCCGAGGTCGAAGACGCCCATGTCGAGGTAGGCCTTCTGGAGGCGCTCGCCCCACAGGCCGATGTCCTTGACGCAGGGGACGATCCGGCTGAAGAGGAGCTTGCGGAAGAGGTGCAGGAACTCGCTCTGCTCGCTGAACTCCTCGGCCTCCTTCTTCGGGATGCCGAAGTTCTCCAGGACCTCGACGCCCCGCAGCCGGTCCCGCATGAGGTGGCAGCCCTCGATGACGAACTCCTCGCGTTCGCGGAGTTCGGCGTCCGAGAGCTGGCGGTAGTAGTCGCGCAGGGCCATCCGCCCGAAGGCCACGTGCCGGGCCTCGTCCTGCATGACGTACGCCAGGATCTGCTTCGGGAGCGGCTTGTCGGTGGTGTCGCGGATCATGCCGAAGGCGGCGAGGGCGAGCCCTTCGATGAGGACCTGCATGCCGAGGTAGGGCATGTCCCAGCGGGAGTCCCGCAGGGTGTCGTCGAGGAGGCCCTTGAGGTTGTCGTTGATCGGGTAGAGCATGCCGATCTTGTCGTGGAGGAAGCGGCCGTAGATCTCGGCGTGCCGGGCCTCGTCCATGGTCTGGGTGGCCGAGTAGAACTTGGCGTCCAGGTCGGGGACGGACTCGACGATCCGGGCGGCGCAGATCATGGCGCCCTGCTCGCCGTGGAGGAACTGGCTGAACTGCCAGGAGGCGTAGTGCCGTCGCAGGTCGCCCTTGTCCTTCTCGGTCATTTTGGCCCAGTGGCGGGTGCCGTGGAGGGTGAGGACCTCGTCGGGGGTGCCGAGCGGGTCGTACGGGTCGACCTCCAGGTCCCAGTCGATCCGGGTGGATCCGTCCCACTGCTTGTCCTTGCCCTTCTGGTAGAGGGCGAGGAGGCGCTCGCGGCCGTCCTCGTACTCCCAGGAGAAGCGGGCGGCGCCGGTGGCGGGGACCTGCCAGGTGGGGGTGGACGGGGCCGTGGTGTAGAGGTCGCGCGTCGACACTGACGCCTCCTTCGGGGGTGGGACCGTTCCCGTGGTGCGAGTCCACTCGCCAGGCTCACACGGTGGTAGACGGATCGTCAACAAGTCGCACCGAGGGGATTGACGGCATTACTGACGAGCAGTCTTATAGACAGTGACCCCCGGTAACGTGTCGGCGAGCACAGCGAGGTGTCTCCCACCATGACCCCCTTCACCGAGCCCGATCTCAGCCTCCTCAGGGATGCCCTGGGGCCGCTGCGCGACCGCGAGCAGATCGCCGAGCGCCTTCTGGAATCCTCCCGCAAACACTCCTACGACCCGGACGCCGAGCTCGACTGGGACGCGCCGTTCGAGGACGGCAGGTGGTTCTGGCCACCGGAGCTCGTGTCGCTCTACGACACCCCGCTCTGGCGCCGGATGTCCGAGGAGCAGCGGATCGACCTGTCGCGTCACGAGGCGGCGTCACTCGCCTCGCTCGGCATCTGGTTCGAGATCATCCTCATGCAGCTGCTCGTCCGGCACATCTACGACAAGTCCCTGACCAGTCATCATGTGAGGTACGCGCTCACCGAGATCGCCGACGAGTGCCGGCACTCGATGATGTTCGCCCGGATGATCCAGCGGAGCGGCACCCCCGCCTACCCGGTCCCCAGGCTCCACCACAACCTCGCGCGCCTCCTGAAGACCGTCTCCACGACTCCCGGGTCCTTCGCCGCCACCCTGCTCGGCGAGGAGATCCTCGACTGGATGCAGCGGCTGACCTTCCCGGACGAGCGGGTGCAGACCCTCGTCCGCGGGGTGACCCGCATCCACGTGGTGGAGGAGGCACGCCATGTGCGGTACGCCCGCGAGGAACTGCGGCGCCAGATGGTGACCGCCCCCCGCTGGGAACAGGAGCTCACCCGGCTCAGCTGCGGTGAGGCCGCCCGGGTCTTCTCCACCTGCTTCGTCAACCCGGGGGTGTACGAGGCCGTGGGGCTGGACCGGCGCGAGGCCGTCGCGCAGGTGCGCGCGAGCGGACACCGGCGCGAGGTCATGCAGTCCGGCGCCAGGCGCCTCACCGACTTCCTCGACGACATCGGGGTGCTGCGCGGGCCGGGACGCCGGCTCTGGAAGTCCTCGGGGCTGCTGGCGTGAGGGTGGGGGTGGTGTCCGGAACGTAGCGCCTTCCGCCCGGAGGGCAGGGCTCGCGGACCTTCCGGACAGGCTCTGCGGCGTCCGGCTCCGGATGTTCCGCGCGCGCCGCGCGGGTTGCGGCGTCCGGTTGCGGACGACCCGTGGGCGCCGGGCTGCGGCGTCCGGCTCCGGATGTTCCGCGCGCGCCGCGCGGGTTGCGGCGTCGGTTGCGGACGACCCGCCCGCGCGCCGCGCGGCTACGCTGCGGAGCATGACGAGCGCCGCCACTCCCGCGTACCGCAGGCTCAGTGTCGAGGAGCGGCGCGGGCAGCTCCTCGAAGCGGCCCTGGGGCTCTTCGCCCACCGGACGCCCGAGGACGTCTCGCTCGACGACGTCGCCGAGGCCGCCGGCGTCTCCCGGCCGCTGGTCTACCGCTACTTCCCCGGTGGCAAGCAGCAGTTGTACGAGGCCGCCCTGCGCTCGTCCGCCGACGCCCTGAACCGCTGCTTCACCGAGCCGCCCGAGGGCCCGCCCACGGAGCGGCTCGGGCGGGTCCTCGACCGGTACCTGACCTTCGTCGACGAGCACGACGCCGGGTTCAGCGCGCTGCTGCGGGGCGGCAGCGTCGCCGAGACCTCCCGGACGAGCGCGATCGTCGACGAGGTGCGGCGGGCCGCCGCCGAGCAGATCCTCGTCCACCTGGGGGTGGAGCGGCCCGGGCCCCGGCTCGGCATGCTGGTGCGGACGTGGATCGCCGCCGTGGAGGCCGCGTCGCTCATCTGGCTCGACGAGGACAAGAAGCCACCGGCCCGGGAACTGCGGGAGTGGCTCGTCGACCATCTCGTCGCCCTGCTCGCCGCGACCACGGCGAGCGACGAGGAGACCGCCGGGGTCGTCGGGCTGCTCCTCGCCCAGGAGACGCCCGAGGGGCCGGTGGCACGGCTCGCCCGGAGGGTCATGCCGGTGGTGGGCGAGGCGGCCCACCTCCTGTGAGCGGGGAGGCGCGGGAGGCCGGAGGGGTGAGCGGGGCAGACTGGAGGGGTGAGAAGCGAGAACACCCCCTTCCGTGGCGGCCCCCTCGACGGCCGGGTCCTGCCGATCCTGCTCGGCCCGACCGGCCACCCGCCGAAGTGGTACGAGGTCCCGGTCCCGGCGCACGACGGGCGCCCGCCGACCGTGTACGCGTACCGGCGCGAACCCGCGGGCCACACGAAGCGGCTCGGGCTCCAGCGCGGCTGGGTCTACGCGTACGCGCCCGACGGCCGCGAGCGGCGGGAGCTGAGGTGGCCGTGGTCGAAGCCGGGCGGCGGTACGCCTCCGCCCGTGAAGGACGCTGAGCCGAACGGGTGAGGCCGCCGGACGCGCCCCTATTCGTACGTTAATCGGTTGAAGTGACACGTCATCATCCCCGTGGAGGTGGTGACGTGACGCGAAGGCTGATGCGTACGGTCTGCACGGGGGCGCTGGCCGCGGTGACGGCGTTCACCGGGGTGACGCTCTCCGCGAGCGCCACCGCCCCGGACCCGCCGACCGACTCCCCGGCGGAGGCCCCGATCGCGTGGGCGGACCCCGCGAAGGAACCGGTGGGCCCCGTCGATCCCGACGCCCGCGTCGAGCCCGAGACCCGCGTCGACGACCCCGAGGGCGCGGAGGCGTCCGGCGGCCCTGACGGCCCCGACGTCACCGAGGCTCCCGACGGCCGCGAGGTCCCCCTGGCCCCCGGAGACCCGTCGGCCCCTCGCACCCCCGAGGCCTCCGGCTCTCCCGAGGGCCCCGGCTCCCCCGAGACCTCGGGAGAGCCCGAGGTCCCCGGCTCTCCCGAGTCCTCCGACGCCCCCGGCTCACCCGAGGCCGCTCGCCCCGTCCCCCTCGATGACGGCGCCGCCCTCCCCCCTCCCGGTGGTGACTCCGTCACCGCCCTGCTCACCCGGCTGCGCACGCTCTACCAGCGGGCCGAGGAGGCCACCGAGCGGTACAACGCCGCCGACGAGGCCCTGAAGCTCCAGACCGCCGACACCAAGAAGGTCACGGCCCGGCTCACCGCCGCCCGGACCGCCCTGGCGCAGGGGCGTGCCGCGGCCGGCCGGATCGCCCGGGACCAGTACCAGGGCAGGTCCGAACTCTCCTCGTACCTGCGGGTGCTGCTGGCGCCGGACCCGCGGTCGGCCCTGGACCAGGGGCATCTGATCGCCCGGGCCGGCCGCCACCGTGCCGAGGCCGTGTCCCGCCTGGCGAAGGCCGAGCGGCAGGCGGACTCCCTTGCGAGCGCGTCCAGGAAGGCCCTCGACCGGCAGCAGGGCCTCGCCGTCGCGCAGCGCACCCGGCGTGACGAGGCACGGGCCCGCCTCGCGGAGGTCGAGAGACTCCTCGCCGCGCTGTCCCCCGGGCAACTGGCCCGGCTCACCGAGCTCGAGCGCGTCCAGACGGCCGGCGCGCAGCGCGAACTCCTCGGTTCCGGCGTCCTGGACGGTCGGCGCACCCCGTCCCGGGCGGGCGCGGAGGCGCTGCGGTTCGCGGTGGGGCAGATCGGCAAGCCGTACGAGTGGGGGGCGGAGGGCCCGGGGACCTACGACTGCTCGGGCCTCACCCAGCGGGCGTGGGCGGCGGCGGGCCGGGAGCTGCCGCGTACCAGCCAGGAGCAGTGGGCGACCCTGCCCCGGGTGTCGTGGGCGGAGCTTCGGCCGGGGGACCTGGTGGTGTACTTCCCCGGCGCCACCCATGTGGCGGTTTACCTCGGCGAGGGTCTCGTGGTGCACGCGCCCCGTCCGGGCGGGAAGGTGAAGGTCTCCCCGATCGCGGCGAATCCGCTGCTCGGAGCGGTGCGCCCCGACCCGGACGGGAGGGCCCTGGCCGCGTACGTGCCGCCGCCGCTCCCGGCGGGGGCCAGGGACGGGCAGGACGAGGGGTACGACCGCGGCTGAACGACACCGGTGACGTCGGGTCGCCGACCCCGCACCACCGGTTCGCCGGTCACCGCGGTCCGGGGTCCGACTCCCGGGGCCCCGCGGGTGCCGCGGCTCTGGGGGTGAGGATGTCGCGGGCCTGTTCCGCGGCGCGGGCGGTGCTCTCGCTGACGAAGTCGAGGAAGCGGGCGACGTTCTCCAGGCGGTGGGCGGCCGGGGTGTCGGGGCCGAGGACACCGACGCCCTGCCGTGCGGTCGCGACGATCTGGGCGGTGGACCTGGCGCTGGCGATCATCGACCGGTACCAGATGTCGTCGTCGACGATGTAGCGCTCGCGGCGGCGTTCGTCGCGCTCGCGGGTGACGAAGCCCTGGTCCTCCAGGAACGCGACCGCCTTGGAGATGGACGCCGGGCTGACCTGGAGGCGCTGGACCAGTTCGGACGCGGTGAGGCTGCCGGTGTCGGTGAGGGTGAGGCAGGCCATCACCCGGGACATCATCGTGGGCATGCCCGAGCTCATGAGGACGGTCGTGAACGTCTCCTCGAACTCGCGCACCGCGTCGGCGTCGCGGCCGTGGGCCTGCGGGGGTGCCGTCGCCGTCCGGGACGCGGCAGGCTTCCGCCGGTGGGTGCGGCGCTCGGTGGCCCGTTGGGCCAGTTCGGCACGGTAGGCGGTGGGCCCGCCGTTGCGCATCACCTCGCGGGTGACGGTGGAGGTCGGGCGGTCGAGCCGCCTGGCGATCTCCGCGTAGGCGAGGCCGTCGGCCAGCCCCAGCGCGATCTGCCGGCGTTCCTGCTGGGTGAGCCTGCCTCCCGGCATCACGGTCTCCTTCGCGTTCCCTCTGTGCCGCTTACGCCTTCACCATAGCGTTCGCTTTCATTCCATTGCAACGGAATTCCTCCTGACGTTGCGTTACGTGACAGGACGGTGCAACGAAATAGCAGCTCTGAACTGCGGCTATGCACTCGCAGCGCAACATCCTCATTGCCGAGACTGTGAACGCAACGTAGCGTTTCACTCATCGGAAACAACGAACCGAAGGAAAAGACCATGCAGAAGTTCCTCACCTCCGCCCCCGTCTCCGCCGTCCTCGACATCCCCGCCGGCCGCATCCGGTTCATCGCCGCCGACCGGACCGACACCACCGTCGAGGTCCTGCCCGCCGACCCCTCCAAGAGCCGCGACGTGAAGGCGGCGGAGCGGATCACGGTCGCCTACGGCGACGGCGTCCTGCGGATCGAGGCCGCCGACGCCGGCAACCGCGCCCTCGGGAACTCCGGTGCCGTCGAGGTCACCGTCCAGCTGCCCGCCGGCTCCCGCGTCGAGGCCACGACGGCCACCGCCGAACTCCGGGGTGTCGGACGCCTCGGCGACGTCACCTACGAGAGCGCGCACGGCACCGTCAAGCTCGACGAGACCGCGGGCGCCCGCATCACCCTCGCCGCCGGCGACATCTCGGTGGGCCGCCTGGGCGGCCCGGCGGAGATCAGCGGCCAGAAGGGCGACCTCACCATCACGGAGGCCGTGCGCGGCACGGTCACCCTGCGGACCGAGCACGGCGCGATCTCGGTCGGCGCCGCCCGCGGCGTCTCCGCCACCCTGGACGCCGGCACCTCCTACGGCCGGGTCGACAACGCCCTCCAGAACTCCCAGGGCGCCGAGGCCCAGCTCGCCATCCACGCGACCACCGCCTACGGCGACATCACCGCCCGCAGCCTCTGACCCGCGCCTTCGGTCCTCCGACCCCGAAGGCCGTCCGCAAACGCGATCCCCGGTGGGCGCGAGCCCCCGCCACGCACGAGGGCGGCCGTACCCCGACACCCGTCGGGGTACGGCCGCCCTCTCCGCGTTCTCCGGCCGCCCGTGGGGGCCGGGACGCGGTCCGTCAGTTCCCGGCGAGCGACGCCAGGTACGCGTTCGTCTTCTCGGGCTCGTAGAAGAAGTTCTCGAAGTCCGACGGGTCGTTGAAGCCGTTCGCGAAGCGGTCGGCCGCGGGCTGGAGCTGCCCGGCCGCGCCGAGGAGGTTCAGGACGTGCTCCGGCGGCGGGGCCAGCATCGCGTTCGTCCACTTGGTGACGTGCTGGGCCGTCTGCCAGTAGCGGTCGAAGGCGCCCCGCATCCACTCCTCGTCGAAGGGCTCCTCGCCGCGCTCGACGATGGCGGCGAGGTACGCGGCGGCGCACTTGGACGCCGAGTTGGAGCCCTGGCCGGTGATCGGGTCGTTGGCGACGACGACGTCGGCGACACCGAGGACGAGACCGCCGCCGGGGAGCCGGCCGATCGGGTTGCGGACCGTCGGGGCGTACCGGCCGGCGAGGGTGCCGCCCGCGTCGGTCAGTTCGACCTTGGTGGCACGCGCGTACTCCCAGGGCGTGAACCGCTCCATCAGCTCCAGGGTCAGGGACAGGTGCTCCGCCGGGTCCTTCACGCCCTGGAAGGCGTCGAGCGGGCCGCCGGGGACGCCCTCCCAGAAGAGGATGTCGGCGCGGCCACCCGTCGTCAGGGTCGGCATGACGAAGAGTTCGCCGACGCCCGGGACGACGTTGCAGCGGACGGCGTCGAAGTCGGGGTGCTCGGGGCGGGGGCCGAGGCCGTGGACGTACGCGACGGCCAGCGCGCGCTGCGGCTCGGCGTACGGCGAACGGGACGCGTCCCGGCCGAACATCGAGACCAGCTCGCCCTTGCCCGCCGCCACCATCACCAGGTCGTAGCTACGGGAGAAGTAGTCCAGGTCGCCGACGGCCGCGCCGTGGATCACCAGCTGGCCGCCGCGCTGGGCGAAGGTCTCCATCCAGCCGGCCATCTTGACCCGCTGGTCGACGGACTGGGCGTACCCGTCGAGCTTCCCGACCCAGTCGATCGCCCGGCTGGAGTCGGGGGCGGCGACGGAGACGCCGAGGCCCTCGATCTTCGGGGCCTGGGACTCCCAGAAGTTGAGGCCGAGGTCCCGCTCGTGCTGGAGCGCGGTGTGGAACATGCACTGCGTGGACATGACCCGGCCGGACCGGATCTCGTCCGCCGTCCGGTTCGACATGAGGGTGACCTCGTACCCCTCCGACTGGAGTCCGAGGGCGAGCTGCAGACCGGACTGGCCGGCGCCGACTATGAGTATCTTCCGCATGGGTGGTGCTCCTGGCGTGACGGGGAGAACTATTCGGGGGTGGCTTCGAGCGCGTGCGCGACCATCGCGAGCAGGCTCTCGATGACGCTGTACCGCTTGCGCGCGTCCATGATCACCACGGGTACGCGCGCCGGCACCGTCAGAGCTTCCCTGACGTCCTCCGCCTCGAACGCCTCGGTGCCCTCGAAGTGGTTGACGGCCACGATGTACGGCAGTCCGCAGCTCTCGAAGTAGTCGAGGGCCGGAAAGCAGTCGGTCAGGCGGCGCGTGTCGGCCAGCACGACCGCGCCGATCGCGCCGCGCACCAGGTCGTCCCACATGAACCAGAAGCGCTGCTGTCCCGGCGTACCGAAGACGTACAGCACCAGGTCATTGTCGAGCGTGATCCGGCCGAAGTCCATCGCCACGGTCGTGGTGAGCTTGTCCGGGGTGGCGGTGAGGTCGTCGGTGTCCTCGCTCGCCCGCGTCATCAGCGCCTCGGTCTGGAGCGGGGTGATCTCCGAGACCGCGCGGACGAAGGTGGTCTTGCCGACGCCGAAGCCGCCCGCGACGACGATCTTCGTCGCGATCGGGGCGCGGGTGTGGTCGAGCTGCCAGTCCTGTGCGCCGTCCTCGGCGCCCGGGCCGGCGGTATCCCGGTCGAACAGATCGGTCTGGGGCTGTACGGGAACGCCCGTCACCGCCGGTGAGTCGGAGACGACGGAGGCGTCAGAGACGACGGAGTCCACTCAGCACCCTTTCGAGGAGCGCGCGGTCGGGCTGACCGGTGCCGTGACCGGTCCCGTACACGCGGATCTTTCCCTGGTCGGCCAGGTCGCTGAGCAGCACCCTGACGACTCCCAACGGCATCTTCAGCAGTGCCGAGATCTCCGCGACCGTCCGCATACGGCGGCAGATCTCGACGATGGCCCGCATCTCCGGCATCAGACCGCGGGCACCGGGCCCGCCGTCCGTCAGGACCTTGCGCACGGCGGGCGCTTCGAGCGCCGCCACGAAGGTCTCGACGAGCAGGACGTGGCCGAAGCGGGTACGGCCGCCGGTCAGCGAGTACGGGCGTACGCGCGCGGGGCGCCGCCCGTCTCCCCGTACCGGCAGCCGGTGGGCGTGGGGCCCGGGGTAGGCCGAGGATGCTGACGTCACTGGGTGCTCTCCATCGATTTGCGCAGCTCACTGCGGACTTCGGGGGTGAGTACGTGACCGGCGCGGCCCACGAAGAGCGCCATGTGGTACGCCACGACGCTCATGTCGCAGTCGGGCGTGGCGTGCACGCCGAGCAGCGAGCCGTCGCTGATCGACATGACGAAGACGCTGCCCTCCTCCATCGCCACCATGGTCTGCTTGACCCCGCCGCCGTCCATGAGCCGGGCGGCGCCGATGGTCAGGCTGCCGATGCCGGAGACGATGGTGGCCAGGTCGGCGCTGGAACCGCGCGGCCCGTCGGGACGGCCGGCGTCGGCGGCGACCGTCGTGCTCTGCTGGATGGCCGGGTCGGACGAGAGCAGCAGGAGGCCGTCGGAGGACACGACGGCGACCGAGCGGACCCCGGGTACCTCCTCCACCAGGTTTCCCAGCAGCCATTGCAGGTTGCGGGCTTCCGTGCTCAGTCCGAACGTTCCCGTCGCAGTCAACTGCGTGCCTCCTCGACTGTGTCCCCCGTCATCTCCTCTGTACGTGCAGGCTTTACGTCTTCTATCCGCGCCGAGTCCAGCTCCGCCTCGACGTCGCGGCGCCCGGCCTCGGCGCCCTTGTGGAAGCCGCCGAGCCGACGACGCAGGGCCTCCGCGTCCACGCCGCCCTGGCGGGGCGCGGCGGCGGCACCGGCCGGACGGACCACCTGTGGGGTGCGCTTGGGCAGGCCCTTGTCGGTGATCCGCTCCCACTGACCGGCTCGCGGGCCGGGAACCGGCCGGCCGGGAAGGCCCGTCGGGCCCGGCTCGTCGATGACCGGCTCGACGGTGAGCGGCTCGTCGGTGAGCGGCTCGACGGTGAGCGGCTCGACGGACCGTTCGTCGGTGACCGGCTCCGGATCGGATGCGCGGTGGGCGGGCCCCGCGTACGGCGCGGGGTCGGCCGCGCGCGCATGGGCGTCCGGCTCCGGCGGCGGGTCGGGCAGCCGGACCTGGAGCGTGGTCTCGGAGAGCGACTCCCCGAGGGGGGCGGGCTCCCCGCGGGGCTTTTCGTACGCGGGCGAGGGCGTGGGCTCGGGCGCGGCGTGCGGGGGCGCGTGCGGCGCTTCCCGAGTCGGCTCCGAGGTGGGTTCCGGGGTCGGCTCCTGCGTGGGATCCTGCGCGGGCTCCGGCGTCGGCTCCTGCGTGGGCTGCTGCTCCCGCTGCTCCTTCGCCTCGGTCACCTCCGCCGCCAGGAACGCCCGTTCCGCCGCGTCCACGAGCGGGTCGCGGGTCCGGGACGGCAGCGTGTTGGAGTTGGTCTCCGCGGCCGAGCCCGGCAGCTGGATCGCGGGCGCCGTGCCCCCGACCCGTACGGGCTCCGTCACCGCGGTCGGCAGGGTGGTGGGCAGCAGCGGCTCGGGCAGGACCACGACCGCCGCCGTACCGCCCTGCTTCTGCTCCCGCAGCTCGACCCGGACGCCGTGGCGGGCGGCGAGCAGGGCGATGACCCGCATGCCGAGGCCCTCGCCGTCGAAGGCGGTCGGATCGGCCTCGGCCAGGCGCGCGTTGATCTCGGCGAGGCGGGAGGCGGTCATGCCGATGCCCGCGTCCTGGACGGAGAGCATCACCTCGCCGGACTCAAGGAGCCAGCCGGAGAGCTGGACCTCGGTGTCGGGCGGCGAGAAGGAGGTCGCGTTCTCCAGGAGTTCCGCGATCAGGTGGCTCAGGTCGTCCGCGGCGAAGCCGGCGATCTGTGCGTGCGGCGGGAGGGACTGGATGGTGACCCGCTCGTACCGCTCGATCTCGCTGACGGCGGCCCGGAGGACGTCGACGAGCGGGACGGGCCCGGCGTGGCCGTGGACGTGCTCGTGCCCGGCGAGGACGAGGAGGTTCTCGCTGTGGCGGCGCATGACGGTCGCCATGTGGTCGAGCTTGAACAGGGTCGCGAGGCGGTCCGGGTCCTGCTCGCGCTCCTCCAGCTTCTCGATGACGCCGAGCTGCCGCTCGACGAGCCCGAGGCTGCGCAGCGAGAGGTTGACGAAGGTGTGGTGGACGGTGCTCCTGAGCCGTTCGAGGTCGGCGGTGAGGAGGGCGACCCGGCCCTGGAGTTCGGCGCGCTGGGTGGCGAGTTCGGCGCCCAGGGCCTCCTTCGCGGCGGCGAGGTCGGTCTGGCCGTCGGTGAGCCGCTCGGTGTGCGCGGCGAGGCCGGACAGCTTGCCGTGCAGGGTGTTGAGGGAGCGGACGACCTGGGCGAACTCGTCGTTGCGGCCGGTGAAGCGGACCGGCTCCTCCGTGTGCGGCGCGGGCGCGCCGGCCAGCCGGGCGGCGCCGATGCGGAGCACGGCGAGCGGCCGGGTGAGGGTGCGGGCGACGTAGGTGGAGATGCCGATCGCGACGAGGAGGCAGCCGCCGAGGAAGGCGATGCGCAGTTCGAGGGCGGTGACGTCGTCGTCGCGGAGGGCGCCGAGCTGTTCGACGCGCTCGGCGGCGAGGGCCGACTCGACTCCCCGCATCTGCTCGATACGGGCGGAGAGCGCGGCTTCGAGGGCGGCCCGGTCGGTCTCGCGCTCGGCCTCGGTCAGACGGGGCTGGTCGGTGAGGGAGGCGAGGGACCGCTCGGCGCTCTTGACGTCGGGCCCCGTGACGGTGGCGGCGAGGGAGTCACGGGCGGCGGAGCCCGCGGCCTGGTCGAAGTCGCCGAGGGCGGCGAGTTCGCGGACCCGGGCCTGCTGGGCCGCCGCGGTGAGGGTGTCGCGGGCGCGATCGGCCTCGGCGGCGCCCTCGGGCACCTCGGGGACGTAGGTGTCGGTCTCCGGGTCGTAACGGACGTCCCCGGTGGGCTCGGGCTGCGGTACGGAGAGCGCGGCGAGGAGCAGGCCGCGGGTGGCGGAGGCCTGTTCGACGGCGCGGCCGAGGGCGGCGGGGGCACGGGTGGTCTCGGTGAGCGCGGTGCCGGCGGCGCGGGGCGGGGTCTGGTCGGCCAGCTCGTCGGCGAGGGCCTGGAGCTTGGTGATGACCTCCGAGTACGCCCGGTGGGCCTCCAGGGCCGTGCCCTTGCCGGTGAGGGCGGCGCGGCGGACGGAGGGAACGCCCGCGAGGTCGCGGCGGAGTTCGGCGGAGGCGGCGGGCCGGATCTCGTCGATCTGCCGGTCGACCCGGGTGGACCGGACGCTGGTGACCTGGCGCCTGTCCTCGGCGTCGCCGCTCTGGGCGTCACGGCCGGCGGCGATGTACGCGACGACCTCGTCGCGCTCGTCGGCGAGCGAGTGGGCCAGGGTGACGGCCTGCCGGTCGAGTTCGGCGAGGGTGACCAGGCTCTGGGAGTCGGTCAGCTGGGTGGAGGCGGCGAGGACCGCGGGGGCCCCGGCGGCGAGGACCGTGATGCCGACGAGGGCGACGCCGGCGACCAGGCGGTTGCGGACGCGCTTGGAGCGGCCCGCGGGAGCGTTGCCCGGGGCGGCGCCGGTGGTGGTGCCGACCGGGGCGGCGCCGGCGGTGGGCGCCGTGACGGCGCCGTCGTCCGGGGTCGGAGTCGCACCGGGGGTCCGGCTCCGCGCGCCGTTCTTGCTCCGAGGCCGCTTCATCTGCACCGGTGCTCGCATTCTTGACTCGTCCGCCCACAAAGCAGAGGTGACGGCCGGTCACATGGAGCGCCCCCACCCCTGGTACGGCTTCCGACCATTCCAGCGCTTCTGGGAAGGGGGCGCGCATCGGCCGCTCCGCCACCCGAACGAGTGAACAACACTCCTGAGTTGGCGAACAAGTTCTGCGGGCGGGGTCCAAGGGCCCCGAGGGACCCCCGGTTGGATCTTCCGCGCGGGCTTTGGCAGGATGCCCGCCCGCAGCTCCACGGAGTGGCCGTTCCGTGTCGCGCGCCCCCCTCCGCCAGGCTGGTACAGGCCATTTCCGGTCATTTGCAGGTCCGGTGAAGGTGTACGCCGGGCAGTTCGCCGGGCCGGGCACACTGGTCCTCATGCGCAGCGATGTCGCCTCCCTCCCCGGCAGCCCCGAACGCCCCAACGAGGACTGGGTGGCCGCCGTCCTGCCCGCCTCGGGCAGCGGCGGAACCGTCGTCCTCCTCGACGGCGTCACACCCCCCGTCGGTGATGACGGTTGTGTGCACACCGTGCCGTGGTTCACCGCGCGACTGGGCGGAGCTTTGACCGAACTGTCCGCTTCCCGGCCGGACATGCCCCTGTCGGAGGTCCTGGCGTCGGCAATCCGGCGCACCGCGGACGCCCACCGCGAGACCTGTGACCTTTCTCACGTCCGTACGCCCCAGGCGACGGTGGTGCTCGCCCGCTGGGACGAGACCTCGGTGGAGCATCTCGTCCTCTCCGACTCCGCACTCCTCCTGGAGGCCCCGGACGGGACGGTACGGGCGGTGCTCGACGACCGGCTCGACCGGGTGCCGGTCGAGATCCTGCGCTCCCTCGCGGCGACGGACCGGCTCCGGAACCAGGAGGGCGGCTTCTTCACCGCGGCGGCCGACCCGGCGGTGGCGGCGCGGGCGGTGACCGGGACGACCCCGCGCGCGCAGGTGCGGTCCCTGGCCGCGCTCACGGACGGGGCGAGCCGCTGGGTGGAGCTGTTCGCCGGGGGCGACTGGACGGAGTGCCTGGGCGTCCTGCGCAAGGAGGGTCCGCTCGGCCTTCTCCACCGGGTGCGGGCCCTGGAGACGGCGGACGAGCGGGCGGGCGGGGTGCGGCGCTGGAAGCGGCACGACGACGCGACGGCCGCGTACGTGGAGCTGTCCCGGACCTGAGCGGTCAGCCCTCGAACCGGACGTTGAAGTGGTTGAGGAGGCGGGCGAGTTCGGCGACCTCGGTGCGGTCCCAGTCGGCGAGCTTGCGGACGTACCGCTCGCGCCGGGCGACCCGTACGCGCCGGAAGCGGTTCCTGCCCTCCTCGGTGAGCCGCACCAGGGAGGCCCGGCCGTCGGCGGGGTCGGGGTCGCGGGCGACGAGCCCGAGGTCCTCCAGGGCCCGGAGCTGGCGGCTCATGGTGGCCTTGCCGACGCCGAAGTACCCGGCGAGTTCGGTGGCCCGTTGCGGTCCGGCGTCGTCGAGCCGCACGAAGAGGCCGTAGGCGGCGGGCTCCAGCTCGGGATGCACCTCGCGTGCCATCTCGCCGGACTGGGCCCGCGCCCGCCGCAGAAAGACCGCCAGTTCACGCTCGAGCGCGAGAAACACGCGGTCGACCCCACCGGCGGGGTCGACGCCGGGGCCAGGCGGGGCGCCGTGGCCCTGGGCGGAGGCCGGGCCGCCGGCGCCGTGGTCCAGGGCTTCGGGCGCCGGGCCGCCGGCGGGCGGGGCGCCGTGGCCCTGGACGGGGGCCTGGCCGTCGAAAGGTGGGGCGTCGGGGTCCGCGCCGGCGGGGGTCGCGCCGCCTGCGCCGGCGTCCGCCGGGGCGGGCCCCGGGCCGTCGGCGGGCGGCGGGACCCGGCCTTCACTTCCCGTACCGCTTCCGTGCACGTCAGCACCTCCCACGCGTTCTCCGGCGACCCTCCGGCAGCTTTCGGGCCGCTGAAAGTTTCTTCCGGCCGAGGCCATCGCCGCAGCTCCTCCAGTATTTCGCAGGATTAGACCAACGGCGGAACCCAGGTCCCCTTCCGCCTGCCGGGTCTACGTGCGTAGCGTCGTCCACGACAGCCCCTGACATGTTCACGCCAGAGACCTGGCTGCCATCCTCGCTCTCCCACCGATCCCCCCGGAGGCACGGAATGCGTGTGCACAGATCCGGAACGACCCTCGCCGGCGCCGCCCTCGCGGCGCTGGCCCTTCTCCTCCCCCTCGCCGGGCCCGCCGGCGCCGCCCAGGACCCGGGCACCCGCACGGCGCCCGCGCGGGGCTCCGCCAGCATGGGCATGGGCGTGCTCAAGCACGACGGGCGCGACGGCGCGCCCGGCGGCGTCTCGGGTCAGGCCGTCCAGACCGAGGGCGTGGACGTCTCCAGCCACCAGGGGAACGTCGCCTGGTCCACCCTGTGGAACAGCGGCGTCAAGTGGGCCTACGTCAAGGCGACGGAGGGCACCTACTACAAGAACACCTACTTCACCCAGCAGTACACCGGTTCGTACAACGTCGGCATGATCCGCGGCACGTACCACTTCGCCACCCCGGACACGACGACCGGGGCCGCCCAGGCCGACTACTTCGTCAACAACGGCGGCGGCTGGTCCAAGGACGGCAGGACGCTGCCGGGCGTGCTCGACATCGAGTGGAACCCGTACGGGGCGACCTGTTACGGCAAGACCCAGGCCGGGATGGTGGCCTGGATCCGGGACTTCGTGAACCGGTACAAGTACCGCACGGGCCGCGACGCCGTGATCTACACGGCGACGAGCTGGTGGACCCAGTGCACCGGCAATTACGCGGGCTTCGGGTCGACCAACCCGCTGTGGGTCGCGCGGTACGCCTCCACGGTGGGCGAACTCCCGGCCGGCTGGCTGTACTACACGATGTGGCAGTACACCTCGTCCGGCCCCACGGTCGGTGACCACAACCACTTCAACGGCGACCTGTCGCGGGTGCAGGCGCTCGCGAACGGCTGACGGCCCGCCCGTCCACCTCGCCTCCACGGCGGTTCCCGGGCATGCGGCGCCCGGGGGCCGCCGCGGCTTTTTCGGTCCACCCCCTTGCCTATTGGTATGGACCAATGCGAACCTCTTCGACGATCGCACGGGATTCAACTTCCGGGCGCTCAGCGCGCGTTGCTCGTCCCGTCCTCCCCACGCACGAGAAGAGAGCCCCCGCATGCCGTCCTCACGCCGCACCGTCACCGGCGTCGCCGCACTGTCCGCCGCCACCGCACTCGTCGGCCTCACCCCCACCGCCGCGAGCGCCCACGGAGCCGTCTTCAACCCCGTCAGCCGGGTGGCCGCCTGCTACGCCGAAGGCCCCGAGACGCCCAGGTCGCAGGTGTGCAAGGACCTCGTCGCCGACTCCGGCACCCAGCCGCTCTACGACTGGAACGAGGTCAACATCGCGAACGCCGCCGGACAGCACCGGACCCTCATCCCCGACGGCAAGCTCTGCTCCGCGAACCGCGAGAAGTACCGGGCCCTGGACTGGGCGCGCACCGACTGGCCGGCGACGGCGGTGGCCGCGGGCTCCTTCGGCTTCAAGGTCCGGGCCACGGCGGCCCACTCCGGCACCATGACCGTCTACGTCACCAAGCCCGGCTTCGACCCCACGCAGCCGCTGAAGTGGTCGGACCTGGACGCGACCCCCGTCGCCGTGTACAACACCACCCGCACCGCCACCGACGGCTACTACTCCTTCACCGGCAACCTGCCCGCCCGCACCGGCCGCCACATCGTCTACAAGGTGTGGCAGCGCAGCGACAGCCCCGAAGCCTTCTACAGCTGCTCCGACGTCACCTTCGGCGGGTCGGCGGCGAAGGAACAGGCCACGGCACGGGGCCAGGCGCCGTCCGAGGCGAAGATCGCGGCGGGCGCGGAGCTGTCCACCGTGAGCCACGCGGGCCACGGCGGCGACGAGCAGGCGCCCGCCCTCTCCGCCGAGAGCGCCGCGGCCCCGTCCTCGCCGCTCCCGTCGGCCCTCGCGGGCGCGGGCGGCCTGGCCGCCTTCGCGGCGGGCAGCCTGCTGCTCGGCCGCCGCCGGAACCCGTCCGCCTCCTAGGAGCCGGACGTCACGGCCGGGAAGAGGGCGGCGAGCCGGGGTGTCGCCACCCCCTCCGGACGAGACCCCCGGGGTCCGTCGCCCTCTTCCCACCCTCTCGTCGGACCTCCCGGGAGCGCGTCCGCGAACCCGTCCGGGGACTCGCCCGAGAGGTCGTCCGCGAGCTCGTCCGCGAGTTCCTCCGCCACCTCCTCGACGGCGTCGAGGAACTCCTCGCCGTCGTCGTCCTCCTGGCCGGTCAGCTCGTCGAACGCGTCCTGGGCGACATAGTCGAGCTCCTCCCACTCCGGCCACTCGTCGTCGTCCCACTCGTTCCGGTGGCGCCCCACGAGGGCTCGTACCTCCGGCACGTCGGCCAGGGCGTCCGGGTCGGCGACGACCGACTCGTAGACCTTCCGTCCCTGGCCCACCAGCCACAGCGTGAAGTAGTGGAACCCGTCGTCGGTGCAGTCGCCGCCCTCGATCAGATTCGCCGCCCGCCACACCGCGCGCGTGCCGGCGACCTCGCACGCGGCCTCGAGCCGCACCTGGAACTCCACGCTCTCGTCCGCCGGTCGTCGGAGCAGCTCCGTCCGCAGCCACTCCAGCCGCTCGTCCCGGTCACCGGGTCGGCGGCTCAACTCGTCGATGAGAGCCCAGAAGGCGTCGTCGTTCATGCATACGAGCATGCCAGCCCGCGCTGACATCCGGGTGATCGATTTCCTCCGGGCAAGCGTGTCACCGCCACGGCGCGCCGGAGCGGGGTGCCCGCGAAGGACACCCCGCTCCGGCGTACGGGAGCACCCGGCCGGACGCGTCAGGCCGCGACCCCCACCGGGACCGCCGCCGGGGTCAGGGCGATCTCCAGGACCTGGCGGACGTCCGTCACCGGGTGGACCTCCAGCTTCTCCAGGATCTCGGCCGGGACGTCGTCCAGGTCTGCCTCGTTCCGCTTGGGGATCACGACCGTCGTGATGCCGGCCCGGTGCGCGGCGAGGAGCTTCTGCTTCACGCCTCCGATCGGGAGGACCCGGCCGGTGAGGGAGACCTCGCCGGTCATGGCCACGTCCGTGCGGACCTGGCGCCCGCTCAGGAGGGAGGCGAGTGCGGTCGTCATGGTGACGCCCGCGCTCGGGCCGTCCTTGGGGACGGCGCCCGCCGGGAAGTGGATGTGCACGCCCCGGTCCTTCAGGCCGGTCACGGGCAGCTCCAGTTCGGCGCCGTGGGAGCGCAGGAAGGAGAGCGCGATCTGTGCCGACTCCTTCATCACGTCGCCCAGCTGGCCGGTGAGGGTCAGTCCGGCGGCGCCGGTCTCCGGGTCGGCGAGGGACGCCTCGACGAAGAGGACGTCACCGCCCGCGCCGGTCACGGCGAGCCCGGTGGCGACGCCCGGCACGGCGGTACGGCGCTCCGCCGGGTCCTGGGCCGACTCGGGCACGTGGTGCGGCCGTCCGATGAGGTCCCGCAGGTCGTCCGCGGTGACCGTGAACGGCAGTTCGCGGTCACCCAGTTCCACCTGGGCGGCGACCTTGCGGAGCAGCCGGGAGACGGACCTCTCCAGGGTGCGGACGCCCGCTTCGCGGGTGTACTCGCCGGCCAGCTTGCGCAGGGTCGCTTCCTCCAGGACGACCTCACCGGGCTCCAGGCCGGCCCGCTCCAGCTGCCGGGGCAGCAGGTGGTCGCGGGCGATGACGACCTTCTCGTCCTCGGTGTAGCCGTCGAGCCTGACGAGCTCCATGCGGTCGAGGAGTGCTTCCGGGATGGCTTCGAGGACGTTGGCCGTGGCGAGGAAGACGACGTCGGAGAGGTCGAGTTCGACCTCAAGGTAGTGGTCGCGGAAGGTGTGGTTCTGGGCCGGGTCGAGGACTTCGAGGAGCGCGGCCGCGGGGTCGCCGCGGAAGTCGGACCCGACCTTGTCGATCTCGTCGAGCAGGACGACCGGGTTCATGGAGCCGGCCTCCTTGATGGCACGGACGATCCGGCCGGGGAGGGCGCCGACGTAGGTCCTGCGGTGTCCGCGGATCTCCGCCTCGTCCCGTACGCCGCCGAGGGCGACCCGGACGAACTCGCGTCCCATCGCGTGCGCGACGGACTCGCCGAGGGAGGTCTTGCCGACGCCGGGCGGGCCGACGAGGGCGAGTACGGCTCCGCCGCGGCGGCCGCCGACGACGCCGAGGCCGCGGTCGGAGCGTCGCTTGCGCACGGCCAGGTACTCGGTGATCCGTTCCTTCACGTCGTCCAGACCGGCGTGCTCGGCGTCGAGGACGGCGCGGGCGCCGCGGATGTCGCGGCCGGTGGCGCCGTCGTCGGTCCGCCGGTTCCACGGCAGTTCGAGGACGGTGTCCAGCCAGGTGCGGATCCAGGAGCCCTCGGGCGACTGGTCGCTGGACCGCTCCAGCTTCTCGACCTCCTTGAGGGCCGCCTCGCGGACCTTCTCGGGCAGGTCGGCCGCCTCCACGCGGGCGCGGTAGTCGTCGGACTCGTCGCCCTCGGCCTCGCCGTTGAGGTCGCGGAGCTCCTTGCGGACGGCTTCGAGCTGGCGGCGGAGCAGGAACTCGCGCTGCTGCTTGTCGACGCCCTCCTGGACGTCCTTGGCGATGGTCTCGGCGACGTCCTGCTCGGCGAGGTGCTCGCGGAGCTGGGCGGTGGCGAGCCTCAGGCGGGCGACCGGGTCGGCGGTCTCCAGGAGCGCGACCTTCTGCTCGACGGTGAGGAAGGGCGAGTAGCCGGCGTTGTCGGCGAGGGCGCCGACGCCGTCGATCTGCTGGACGCGGTCGACGACCTGCCAGGCGCCGCGCTTCTTGAGCCAGCTGGTGGCCAGTGCCTTGTACTCCTTGACCAGGTCGGTGACCTGGCCGGGCAGCGGGTCGGGCAGGGTCTCCTCGACGGTGCTGCCCTCGACCCACAGGGCGGCGCCGGGTCCGGTCGTACCGGCGCCGATGCGTACGCGGCCGAGGGCGCGGATCAGTGCGCCGGGGTCGCCGTCGGAGAGCCGGCCGACCTGCTCGACGGTGCCCAGGACGCCGGTCGCGGCGTAGGTCCCGTCGACGCGCGGCACGAGCAGGACCCGCGGCTTGCCCGCTCCGGACCGCGCGGCGGCCTGGGCGGCCTCGACGGCGGCCCGCACGTCGGTGTCGGAGAGGTCCAGCGGCACCACCATTCCGGGCAGCACGACCTCGTCGTCGAGCGGCAGGACGGGCAGAGTGAGCGGCACGGACGCCTTGGACTCAGAAGCCATGATCTCCCCTTCGGCAGTCAAGTTGAGCTATGTGGACTCAATGCACGCCAGCCCGGAGATGTTCCCGGACGTCCGTTCGCTCTGAGCGATCACCGCTTTTCCGCGGGGTGACACCAGGTGTAATGCCCCTATGGATATGGCGTCTATTACCTTGTCCTGGGTGGCGGGCTGGACGGTCTCGCGGGGCACCCCCGCCCCCGTCCCGGAGCCCTGGGGCTACCGGATCGACGTGGGCCTGCCCCGACACGTCGTACGGCACGTCCTGCCCGCCCCCGACGCGGCCACCGTGGGGGCGCTCTGCACGCGGCTCACGGCGCCGTACAGCTGGCTCAAGGTCATGGCGGGACCCGAGGACGTGGAGTCGTGGATCACCGAGGGGTGGACGGTCCCCGACGATCCCGGGTTCATGATGACCAAGCCGCTCGACCCCGGGGCCCGCCCCGCGCCCCCGGAGGGGTACGCCAGGACCACCGAGGTCCGGGACGGCGTCATCCGGGTCCGCGTGCTCGCCCCCGACGGCACCCTCGCCGCCCGCGGCCAGATCGCCCCGACCGGCTCCACCGCCGTCGCCGACCAGATCGAGACCGACCCCGCGCACCGGCGGCGCGGCCTCGGCGCCAACGTCATGCGCACGCTCGAGGCCGCCGCCGCCCAGGCGGGCGCGGAGACCGGGGTGCTCTCCGCGACCACGGACGGCCTCGCGCTGTACGACGCGCTGGGCTGGCGCCACCGGGGGCCGCTCACCGGCATCGTCCGGACGGAGGCCTGACCGCGAGCCGGGCCGGAGCCGGGGCACGCGATCCCGGGCTTCCGGCTGCGCGCGGCGGCCCGGAAGGGGCATGCTCGGTGCATGGTGCGAGGCGTACGGCAGACACGGCGAGACGTACGGCCGGCGGGGCGGGGCGTACGGGAGACCGGGCCGCCACGCGCCTGGGAGTCCCGGCGGGGCGAAGGGGAAGCCGAGCCACGCGCGCGGGAGTGCCTGCGGGGCGTACGGGAGGCTGCGTCACGCGCGCGGGAGCCGCGCCGGGCCGAACCGCAGACCGGGCCACGCGCGCGAGAAGCCCGACAGGCCGCACCCGAGACCGGGCCACGGGCGCGGGGGACACGGCGTGGAGCGCTGCTCCTTGCGGCCGTCCTGGCGCTCGGCGCCGTCGGCGCGACCGGCTGCGGCCCCGAGGCCCCTCCGGCACTCGGCGGCCCCTCGTCGGCAACCGGCACACCCCCCAGCCCCGGCACCCGAGCACCGTCGACCGACGCGCCGTCCGCCCCCGGCACCCCCGCCCCGCCCACGACCCCGTCCGGGACCGGCGCGTCCACCCGGGAGCCGCGAGGTCAGGAGGTCCTCGTCGAAGTGGTCGTCAACGGCGGCCTCGCCGGGGTCCGCAACCAGCTCGTCGTCCACTACGACGGCTCCTGGACCAGCCGCTCCGGCACCAAGGCGCCCCGCACCGGCCGGATGACCCCCGCCGAGGCCGCCGAGCTGCGGGCGGCGCTCGAAGACCCCGCCTACGCGCGCGTACCGGCGCGTCCGACCGGCGGCCCCGTCCCCGACGGCTTCCAGTACTTCCTCACCTACCGCCACCGGCTCGTCGTCACCGGCGACGGTGAGCGCCCGCCCGCCCTCCAGCGCGTCTTCGCCGCCCTTCCCGACGGCGGTCCGCCGACCCGCCCGTGAGGGCGTGAACCGTACCGGGCCCTGCCGGCGATAGAGAGGGCGTGAGACTGTCGCGCCCCACAGGGGGAGGCCCCTCCGGGGGCGACGAGGACGACTCCGCGCTGCTGCGCGCCGTCGCCCGGGGGGACACCGAGGCGCTCGCCGTCCTCTACGACCGGCACGCCGGCTGGCTGCACGCCCGCCTCGCCCGGCGCTGCGCCGACGAGGAGACCGTACGGGAGGTCCTCCAGGACACCTTCGTCACCGTCTGGCGCTCGGCCGGCGGCCACCGGGGCCGTGGGGAGGCCGGTGGCTGGATCTGGGTGATCGCCGCCCGGCGCCTTGTGGACGCCCAGCGGGCCGGGGCCCGCGCCGACCGCGCCGCCACGCACGCCGCCGCACCCTCCGGGGCATCGCCCACGGCGCCCTCCGCCGAGGAACGGGTGCTCGCGGGCCTGGAGTACGGGGAGGTGGGCGCCGCACTCGACCGGATCTCGCCCGAGCTCGCGGAGGTTCTGCGGGCGACCGTCGTCGACGGCCTGACGACCCGTGAGACGGCCCGGCTCCTCGGCATACCCGAGGGCACCGTCAAGACCCGCGCCCTGCGCGCCCGCCGCGAGCTGCGCGCCGCCCTCGCCGCCGGGAACCCCGGGGGCCCGCACGCCCTGGGAGGCACCGCATGACGGCACCCCGCCCCGAACCCGAGCCCACGCCCCGCCCCGAACCCGAGCCCACACCCGCACCCCGCCCCCAATCCGAGCCCACACCCGCACCCCGTCCCGAACCCGAGCCGACACCGCGACTGGGACCCGAGCCCGTGCCTCACGACGAAACCGGAGTCGCACGCCAACCCCGACTCGCGCCCCAGCCCACACCGGCCCCCCAACCCCGACCCACACCTCACCCCGACCCCGGATCCGCCCCCCACCCCACACCCCGACCCGCCCCCCCACCCCCCTGGCACGTCACGGACGCCCTGGCCCTCCGGTACGCGGGCGGCAGCGTCCCCGAGACCGACGCCTGGTCCCTGGAGAAGCACGTCGAATCCTGCGCGGACTGCGCGGCGCGGGTCTCGGCCGCCGTCCGCGCCGGCGCCGCGGGCCCCGTCCTCGCGGCCGTCCGCTCCGACCTCCTGAGCTCGCTGGGCCACCGGCCCGCCCCCGTGGCCGCCACGGCCGTCGCCGGTAGCCGCTTGGGGCGGTGGGCACGCCTCTGGTGGGCCGTCGGCCCCGCCCTCCGCGGGTCCTGGGTGGTGGCCGTGGTCCTCGTCGTCGGCGGGGCCTTCGGGCTCGCCCACGGCGCCGGGTTCCGGGGCGCGGGCAGTCTGCTGCTCGCCGTCTCTCCCGTTCTTCCGCTCGCGGGCGTCGCCGTCTCCTACGGACGGCACGCCGACCCCCTGTTCGAGATCACCGCCGCGACCCCCTCCGGCGGGCTGCGGCTGCTGCTCACCCGTACCGCCGCCGTACTCGCCGTATGCGTGCCGCTGCTCACCGCGGGCGGTGCCCTGCTGCCACGGGCGGCCGGGGGCCCGGGGGCCGCCGCCTGGCTGCTTCCCGGTCTGGCGCTGACCCTGGCCGCCCTCGCGCTCGGCTCGTTCGTCGGCTGCCGGGCGGCGGCCGCGACGGTCGGCGGCGGATGGCTGCTCGCCGTCACGGGCCCCCTCCTCGGGGGGCCGGACGCGGGCGCGGGGTCCGGTTCGGGAGCAGCCGCGCTCGCCCCGTACTTCTCCGGCTCCGCCGCGCAAGGGGGGTGGGCCGCCGCGGCACTCGCCTGCGCGGCCCTCCTCACGCTGCGGCGCCGTTCCTTCGACCACCTGGAGCCCCGGTGAACCTCTCGACCGCCGTGGCGGTGACCGGACTGACCGTCCGTCACCGCCGTACCGTCGCCCTGGACCGGCTCGACCTGTCCCTGGGGCCCGGCGTGCACGGCCTGCTCGGCCCGAACGGAGCCGGGAAGACCTCCCTCATCCGGGTCCTCGCGACCGTCGCCGCGCCCACCTCCGGGCGGGTGGAGCTGCTCGGAGGGGACGCCACGGACCACCGCGAGCGCACCGGCATCCGGCGCCGGCTCGGTTATCTGCCGCAGGAGTTCGGCTACTACCCCGGGTTCACCGTGCGCGAGTTCGTCGCGTACGTCGCCTGGCTCAAGGAGATGCCGGCCGACCGCGTCCCGGCGGCGGTGGAGCGCGCGGTGCGGCGGGTCGGGCTCGGTGACCGGATCGACGCGCGGATGAAGACGCTGTCGGGCGGCATGGTGCGGCGCGCCGGGATCGCCCAGGCCCTCGTGAACGACCCGCAGCTGCTGCTGCTCGACGAGCCGACCGCCGGGCTCGACCCGGAGCAGCGGGTCGACTTCCGGGCGCTGCTCCGGGAGCTGGGCGCGGAGACGACGGTGGTGGTCTCCACGCACCTGGTGGAGGACGTGGCCGCCGCGTGCGGGGAGGTCGCGCTCATCGAGGCGGGGCGGCTCGCCTTCCAGGGCACCACGGCCGAACTCACCGCGCTCGGCGGGGAGCCCGGTGGCCCGGCCGACTCCACGACCCATGCCGTCGAACGCGGCTACACGGCGGCACTCCGCGCCCACCGGGCACCCGAGGCCGCGAGCCACCCGAAGGAGGCGCTCCGGTGACCGACACCCTCACCCCGCCCCGTGCCGAGGGCCCCACGCGTGCGCGTGCGTCCTCCCCGCTCCGCACCGAGCTGCGGCGCGGTCTCGGGCCCTGGGCGGGCGCCGCCGTCGCCCTCACCGTGCTGGTGACGATGTACGGCAAGGCGCCCGGCTGGCAGGGCCGCTGGGCGGACACGACGAACCTGCTGCACGTCGCCGCCGGGCTGCTCGCCGGGCCGCTCGCGCTCGCGGCGGGCTGCTGGCAGGGCGGCCGGGACCGGCGGCGCGGGACGACGGACCTGTGGAAGTCCGTCCCCCGCTCCCCCGTGCGCCGCCTGCTGGTCGCCGTCGCCCCGTCCGCGCTGTGGCCGGCCGCGGGGGTGCTGGTCGCGGACGTCGTCTGTCTGCTCGCGACCTGGCCGTACGTCTCCGGGGGCCGCCCCTACCTGGAACTCGTCGCCGCCGACGTGCTCGCCGTCGCCGCCCTCGGCGCGCTCGGCCATGTCACCGGCCGGGCGGTCCCCTGGCGGCTGACCGCACCGCTCCTGGGGATCGTCGGGTACGTGGGGCTCGCCATGGCCACGTACGCGGAGGGCCCCGCGCGCTGGCTGGGCCCCGCTTCCGAGCACCAGTTCTTCTGGGACCGGCCGGTGTGGTGGTTCGGGCCGGTGTCGATGGCGTGGACGACGGGGCTCGCGCTCGCCGCGCTCCTCGCGTACGGGCTGCGCCCCGCCCTGCGGCCGCTCGCCCTGGTCCCGCTGGCCGTCGCGGTCGGCGCCGCCGGCCTGATCCTGCGCCTGCCGGTGGACGAGGGGCCGTGGCGCCCGGACCCGGCCCTGGCCCGGTTGGTCTGTGACGACGGCACCCCGCAGGTGTGTCTGACGGCCGTGGACGAGGGGCTGCTGCCGGACGTGTCGGCGGCGCTCGCCCCGCTGAACGCCCGCCTCACGGGGCTGCCCGGCGCCCCGGTCCGCTGGGTGAGCGGACCCGGCGGTGCCTCTCGTCCCGGTGACGTCGCGCTGCCCGACACCGGGCAGGAGGCGGTGCGCGACCGGCTCGTACGCCCGGACCTGTACCTGAACTCGGCCGTGACCTGGCTGTTCTCGGACACCTGCCGGCCGGGCGACGGCACGGGTCCGCACGCCGAGCGGGCCGGCCTCATCCACCTCGCCGTCGCCGAGTGGCTCGCGCCCACCCCGGACGACTACGGCCCCGATCCGTCCGCCGCCCGCCCGTACATCGACCGGCTGGAGGCCAGGTCCCCCGCCGCCCAGCGTGACTACCTCGCCCGGTATCTGGCGGCGAACGGCTGCCGTCCGGACGAGGTGCCCGTCCCGTGAGGCTCTATCTGCGCTCCCGTGCCCTGCCCGGCACGCTCGCCGCCCTCGTCGCCGCGGCGGCGGCCGCCGCCGGGTCGGCCCGGTGGCTGGAGGCGCTGCCGGAGTTCGACCACTCGGCCCGGCTGCCGGTCGTCGTCTTCGGCCCGCTGCTCGCGTCGGCCGCCGTCGGTGTGAGCCTGCACACCCCGAGCGACGAACTGGACCGTACGGCGGTACGGGCGTGGTGGCCCCGCCGGCTCGCCCACGTGCTGGCTCCGACGGTGCTCGCCGCCGCCCTGTTCGCACTGGGGGTGCCGAATCATCCGGAGGCGTTCGGGGCGCCCGCCGCGGTGCGGAACACGCTCGGGCTCGTGGGGGTGGCGGCGGGCGCCGCCGCTCTCGTCGGCGCCCGGCTGAGCTGGCTGCCGCCCGCCTTCCTCGTGGGCGCGGTGTACCTGGCGGCGCCGTCCGCCGCGGGCGGCACGGCGCAGTGGTGGGCCTGGGTGATGCAGCCGGGGGCGCAGGCCGGCGCGTGGTCGGTGGCGGTCGCCGCGTTCGTCACGGGCACGAGCGGGTACGCGTGGCGGGGTGCGCGGCACATGGCCGGCGAGTCCTGAGGGCCCGGGGCGCCCCGGGGGCGTAACCCCGCGGTTCCGTAAGGCGTTTGTTCCCGCCGTCCCCGTCCCGCGAGGATGGCGGGGACCGTCTGCCGAGCCGACGAGAACGGAGTGACGAACGATGTCAGGACCCGTGACCCTGGACCGCCGCGAAGGACCGTACGGAGAGGTCGTGCTGCGCCGCCGCGCGGAGCACTACGAGATCATCGCCAACGGCACCTTCCTCATGGACACCTCCGACGGGCGCTCCGAGCGGCTCCTGGTCGACGCGGCGCGGGACGCCCTGCCCGAGGAGTCCCGCGTCGGCTGCTCCCTCCTGATCGGGGGTCTCGGGGTCGGCTTCTCCCTCGCCCACGCCGCGGCCGACCCCGGCTGGGGTCGGATCACCGTCGCCGAGCGTGAGGAGGCGATCATCGACTGGCACCGGCAGGGCCCGCTCGCCGCGATCTCCGGGCGCGCGCTGGGGGATCCGCGGACGGTGATCCTCCACACGGACCTCGTGGAGTACCTGCGGACCTCCACGGACACCTTCGACGCCCTCTGCCTGGACATCGACAACGGCCCCGACTGGACGGTCACCGAGGACAACGAATCCCTGTACGGGGCCGAGGGATTGGCGGCCTGCGCGGACCGGCTGAACCCGGGCGGGGTGCTCGCCGTGTGGTCCGCGCGGCCCTCCGCCGATTTCGAGGAGTCGTTGCGGAATGCCGGATTCAGCGGGGTACGGACGGAAGAGGTGCCCGTTGCCCGGGGCGTCCCCGACGTGATCCACCTCGCCGTCCGCCCCCTGTAGCTCCTGGACGGATCCTGGATAGCCGGGACGCTGCGGGTACCTCTAGGCTGCTGCACCGACATCGGCGACGCGAGGCGGGGCAATGGAGCAGACACACACCACTCACCACGGTGCGGCGGCAACTCCGGGGGCTCAGAGACGTGTCCTGGTGGTCGAGGACGACGTGACGATCGTGGAAGCGATCTCCGCGCGGCTGCGCGCCGAGGGCTTCCTGGTGCAGACCGCGACCGACGGTCCCGCGGCGGTGGAGGCGGCCGAGGCCTGGCAGCCGGACCTGATGCTGCTGGACGTGATGCTGCCCGGTTTCGACGGCCTGGAGGTGTGCCGCCGGGTCCAGGCCCAGCGCCCCGTCCCGGTCCTCATGCTGACCGCCCGCGACGACGAGACCGACATGCTGGTCGGTCTCGGCGTCGGCGCGGACGACTACATGACCAAGCCGTTCTCGATGCGTGAGCTGGCCGCCCGGGTGCACGTGCTGCTGCGCCGGGTGGAGCGGGCCGCGCTGGCCGCGGCCACTCCGCGCAGTGGCATCCTCCGCCTCGGCGAACTGGAGATCGACCACGCGCAGCGCCGGGTCCGGGTGCGTTCCGAGGACGTGCACCTGACGCCGACCGAGTTCGACCTGCTGGTCTGCCTGGCGAGCACCCCACGTGCGGTCCTCTCCCGCGAGCAGCTCCTCGCCGAGGTGTGGGACTGGGCGGACGCCTCGGGCACCCGGACCGTGGACAGTCACATCAAGGCGCTGCGCCGGAAGATCGGGGCCGAGCGGATCCGTACGGTCCACGGCGTCGGTTACGCGCTGGAGACCCCGGCGCTGTGAGCTTGCGGGGGCCCGGCGGGTCGCGGGCGCAGCGGGGGCCGGACGGCGGGGCGCGCAGGCCGCGCCGGATCGTCATCTCGATCAAGACCAAGCTGGGCGCGCTGGTCGTCGGCGCGGTGCTGCTCACCTCCTGCCTGGCCCTGGTCGCGATCCGCACGTCCACGGAGTTCCGGTACATCACGATCTTCGCGATGATCGCGACCCTGCTGATCACGCAGTTCGTGGCCCAGTCCCTGACGGCGCCGCTCGACGAGATGACCACGGTGGCGGGGACGATCTCGCGCGGTGACTTCAGCCGCCGGGTGCGGGGCGCGGACCGGCGGGACGAGCTCGGGGACCTCGCCTCGACGATCAACCGCATGGCGGACGACCTGGAGGCCGTCGACCGGCACCGCAAGGAGCTGGTGGCCAATGTGTCGCACGAACTGCGCACCCCGATCGCCGCACTCAGGGCCGTTCTGGAGAACGTCGTGGACGGGGTGTCCGACGCGGATCCGGAGACCATGCGGTCGGCGTTGAAACAGACGGAGCGGCTGGGCCGCCTGGTGGAGACGCTGCTCGACCTGTCCCGTCTTGACAACGGTGTCGTCGCCCTGCGGGCGAGTCGTTTCGAGGTCTGGCCGTATCTGTCGGGGGTGCTGCGGGAGGCGAACCTGGCCGCGTCGCAGCGCGGTCTCTCGTCGACGTCGGGGCTCCACAACCGTACGGACGTGCATCTGCACCTGGACGTGTCACCGCCCGAGCTGGTGGCGCACGCGGACGCGGAGCGGCTGCACCAGGTGATGGCGAACCTGATCGACAACGCGGTGAAGCACTCGCCGCCGCACGGCCGGGTCACGGTGCGGGCCCGCCGCGGCCCGTACCCGGACTCGCTGGAGCTGGAGGTCGAGGACGAGGGTCCCGGCATCCCGGAGTCGGAGCGGCACAAGGTCTTCCAGCGCTTCAACCGGGGTTCGGCGCGGCATCGGCAGGGGCCGGGGAGCGACGGCGGCACGGGTCTCGGTCTCGCGATCGCCCGCTGGGCGGTGGATCTGCACGGCGGCGGGATCGGTGTGGCCGAATCCGCACGTGGCTGCCGCATCAGAGTCACTCTTCCGGGCAGCCTTCCTGTGAGGGATTGACGTAGGGTTCGAACCGGAAGAGCGCGTTCTGCGTGTACGTGAGCAGGACGTGATCGGGGGAGCGGTCGAAGCGGGCCGTGCCTGCGCTTTTCCGTACCCTCACACCTGCGGAACCCCGCTTGTTTCCCGCCATTCACAGCCCCGAAACACCTCGTCAAGTGTGACTTGCGCGACGTTGGTGCGCCCCGCCTGCACCTCTCGGCCGGACAGGCGTAGCCTTGATTCCCGCTGTCCATCACCTTGTGAAGCGGAAGAGGGCGGTTGCCGCCGTGTCGTCTCAGTCCCCCAGTACCCCGAGCTCCCCGACCGACCAAGACGGGCAGGGCCAGAACCCTGCGACCGCCTTCGGTGCCAATGAGTGGCTCGTCGACGAGATCTACCAGCAGTACCTCCAGGACCCGAATTCGGTCGATCGTGCCTGGTGGGACTTCTTCGCCGACTACAAGCCCGGAGCGTCGGAGACCCCGACCGCCCCGGCACCCACCACGCAGGCCGCTCCGGCCACTCAGAGCGCGCCCCCCGCGCCGCAGGCGGGCCCCGCACAGGCCGCGCCTGCCGCTCCGGTAGCCGCTCCGGCCCCCGTGCCCGCCCCGGCCGCCGCTCCGGCTCAGGCTGCCGCTCCGGCTCCGGCCGCCGCGAAGCCCGCCGCAGCCCCGGCCGCCGCGAAGCCCGCCACCGCCGCTCCGGCCGCCGCCAAGGCCGCTCCGGCCCCGGCGAAGGCCCAGGAGGCCGCCGAGGCCCCCGCCGGCCCCGAGCTGATCACGCTGCGCGGCCCCGCCGCCGCGGTCGCGAAGAACATGAACGCCTCCCTGGAGGTGCCGACGGCCACGTCCGTCCGCGCCGTCCCGGTGAAGCTGCTCTTCGACAACCGCATCGTGATCAACAACCACCTCAAGCGGGCCCGGGGCGGGAAGATCTCCTTCACGCACCTCATCGGCTACGCGATGGTGCAGGCGATCAAGGCCATGCCGTCGATGAACTACTCCTTCGCGGAGAAGGACGGCAAGCCGACCCTGGTCAAGCCGGAGCACGTGAACTTCGGTCTCGCGATCGACCTGGTGAAGCCCAACGGCGACCGCCAGCTCGTCGTCGCGGGCATCAAGAAGGCCGAGACGCTCAACTTCTTCGAGTTCTGGCAGGCGTACGAGGACATCGTCAAGCGCGCCCGCGTGGGCAAGCTGACGATGGAGGACTTCACCGGCGTCACGGTCTCCCTGACCAACCCCGGCGGCCTCGGCACCGTCCACTCCGTGCCGCGTCTGATGCCCGGACAGTCGGTCATCATGGGCGTCGGCTCGATGGACTACCCGGCCGAGTTCCAGGGCACCTCCCAGGACACCCTGAACAAGCTGGGCATCTCGAAGGTCATGACCCTGACCTCGACGTACGACCACCGGGTCATCCAGGGTGCCGCCTCCGGCGAGTTCCTGCGCGTCGTCGCCAACTACCTGCTCGGCGAGCAGGGTTTCTACGACGACATCTTCAAGGCCCTGCGCATCCCCTACGAGCCGGTCCGCTGGCTCAAGGACATCGACGCCTCGCACGACGACGACGTCACCAAGGCCGCGCGGGTCTTCGAGCTCATCCACTCCTACCGGGTCCGCGGCCACGTCATGGCCGACACCGACCCGCTGGAGTACAAGCAGCGCAAGCACCCCGACCTGGACATCACCGAGCACGGCCTCACCCTGTGGGACCTGGAGCGGGAGTTCGCGGTCGGCGGCTTCGCCGGCAAGTCGATGATGAAGCTCCGCGACATCCTCGGCGTGCTCCGCGACTCGTACTGCCGCACCACCGGCGTCGAGTTCATGCACATCCAGGACCCGAAGCAGCGCAAGTGGATCCAGGACCGCGTCGAGCGCCCGCACTCCCGCGTGGAGCGCGAGGAGCAGCTGCGCATCCTGCGCCGGCTGAACGCGGCGGAGGCCTTCGAGACCTTCCTGCAGACGAAGTACGTCGGCCAGAAGCGCTTCTCCCTGGAGGGCGGCGAGTCCGTCATCCCGCTGCTCGACGCGGTCATCGACTCGGCCGCCGAGTCGCGCCTCGACGAGGTCGTCATCGGCATGGCCCACCGCGGCCGGCTGAACGTCCTGGCGAACATCGTCGGCAAGTCGTACGCGCAGATCTTCCGCGAGTTCGAGGGCAACCTCGACCCGAAGTCGATGCACGGTTCCGGCGACGTCAAGTACCACCTGGGCGCCGAGGGCATCTTCACCGGTCTCGACGGCGAGGAGATCAAGGTCTCCCTGGCCGCGAACCCCTCGCACCTGGAGGCGGTCGACCCGGTCCTCGAAGGCATCGTCCGCGCCAAGCAGGACGTCATCAACAAGGGCGGCACGGACTTCACCGTCCTGCCCGTCGCCCTCCACGGTGACGCGGCCTTCGCCGGCCAGGGTGTCGTCGCCGAGACGCTGAACATGTCGCAGCTGCGCGGTTACCGCACCGGCGGCACGGTCCACATCGTCATCAACAACCAGGTCGGCTTCACCGCCGCCCCGGAGTCCTCGCGCTCCTCGATGTACGCGACCGACGTGGCCCGCATGATCGAGGCGCCGATCTTCCACGTGAACGGCGACGACCCGGAGGCCGTGGTCCGCGTCGCGCGGCTCGCCTTCGAGTTCCGCCAGACGTTCAACAAGGACGTCGTGATCGACCTCATCTGCTACCGCCGCCGCGGTCACAACGAGGGCGACAACCCGCAGTTCACCAACCCGCAGATGTACAACCTGATCGACAAGAAGCGTTCGGTGCGCAAGCTGTACACCGAGTCGCTCATCGGTCGCGGCGACATCACCCTCGAAGAGGCGGAGCAGGCGCTCCAGGACTTCCAGGGCCAGCTGGAGAAGGTGTTCGCGGAGGTCCGCGAGGCCACGGCCGCCCCGGCCCCGGCGCACGTCCCCGACGCCCGCGCCGAGTTCCCCGTCGGCGTCACCACCGCGGTCTCCGCCGAGGTCGTGAAGCGGATCGCCGAGTCGCAGGTCACCGTCCCGGAGCGGATCACGGTCCACCCGCGTCTGCTGCCGCAGATGCAGCGCCGCGCCGCCTCCATCGACGACGGCACCATCGACTGGGGCTTCGGCGAGACCCTCGCCATCGGCTCCCTGCTGATGGAGGGCACCCCGGTCCGGCTCTCCGGCCAGGACTCCCGCCGCGGCACCTTCGGCCAGCGCCACGCGGTGCTGGTGGACCAGGAGACCGGCGAGGACTACACCCCGCTGCTCTACCTGACCGACGACCAGGCCCACTACAACGTCTACGACTCGCTGCTCAGCGAGTACGCGGCGATGGGCTTCGAGTACGGCTACTCGCTGGCCCGCCCGGACTCCCTGGTCGTCTGGGAGGCCCAGTTCGGTGACTTCGTCAACGGCGCGCAGACCGTCGTCGACGAGTTCATCTCCTCGGCCGAGCAGAAGTGGGGCCAGACCTCGGGCGTCACGCTGCTCCTGCCGCACGGCTACGAGGGCCAGGGCCCGGACCACTCGTCCGCGCGTCCCGAGCGCTTCCTCCAGATGTGCGCCCAGGACAACATGACGGTCGCCATGCCGACGCTGCCGTCGAACTACTTCCACCTCCTGCGCTGGCAGGTGCACAACCCGCACCACAAGCCGCTCATCATCTTCACCCCGAAGTCGATGCTGCGTCTGAAGGCCGCGGCGTCCAAGGTGGAGGAGTTCACCACCGGCGGCTTCCGCGCGGTGATCGGTGACGCGACGGTGCAGGCGGCCGACGTCCGCAAGGTCGTCTTCTGCGCCGGCAAGGTCTACTACGACCTGGAGGCCGAGCGCCAGAAGCGCGGCGCCACGGACACGGCGATCATCCGCCTGGAGCGCCTGTACCCGCTGCCGGGTGCCGAGGTCCAGGCCGAGATCGCCAAGTACCCGAACGCCGAGAAGTACCTGTGGGCCCAGGAGGAGCCGGCGAACCAGGGTGCGTGGCCGTTCATCGCGCTCAACCTGATCGACCACCTGGACCTGGCGGTCGGCGCGGACATCCCGGCGGGCGAGCGCCTGCGCCGGATCTCGCGTCCGCACTCCTCCTCCCCGGCGGTCGGCTCGGCCAAGCGCCACCAGGCGGAGCAGCAGCAGCTGGTCAACGAGGTCTTCGACGCCTGACCTCGTACGACGACGTACGGAGGCCCGGCACCCCACGGTGGGGTGCCGGGCCTCCGGCGTGTCCGGGGCGGGTGGGGGGCGCCGAGGGCACGACCTATCCTGATCGCATGTACTTCACCGACCGTGGCATCGAGGAACTGGAGAAGCGGCGAGGCGAGGAGGAGGTCACCTTCGAGTGGCTCGCCGAGCAGCTGCGGACCTTCGTCGACCTCAACCCCGACTTCGAGGTGCCGGTCGAGCGCCTCGCGACCTGGCTGGCACGTCTGGACGACGACATGGAAGACGACGAGTAGGAAGTCGAGGGGCCGCCGGGGGGACATACGCCCGCCGGGGGGCGCAACGAGGGCCCGGAGGGTGCCGCCAGGGGGCACACGCGGGCCCGGGGAGGCGCCGCCGGGGGGCACACGCGGGCCCGGAGGGTGCCGCCAGGGGGCACACGCGGGCCCGGAGGGCGCCCCGGCGTACGACATCGGCCCCGCCCCGCACGCGCACGCGATGGGACGCCCTTCGACCGCTTGCAGGGCGGCGAGGGCCTTACGCCGCAAGCGCGCGTCGGGGCGACCGTACGACCGTCCGCAGGACGACGAGGGCCGTACGCCTCACGCGCGCGCCGGGGTCACGGTGCGACCGCCCCCGGACGACGACGTGCCGTACGGGGGCCTTACGCGCACGCGGGGTCACCGTCGCCCGTGCCCAGGACGACGAGGGCCGTACGCCTCACGCGCACGCGGGGTCACCGTCGCCCGTGCCGGCCGCCGGGGCTCACGTCTCCCGTAGCCGGGCGTGGGCGAGGCCGAGGGTGCCGTGGGCGACGAGCAGGGCTCCGGCCGTCGCCCAGCCGCCGCTGCGGCGGCCGAGACCCCAGAGAAGCAGGGGCACTCCCGCCGCGAGCTGCGCCGCGGCGAGTACGCGCGCCTCGGGACCGCGCAGGCACCGCCCGAGGGGTCCGTCCTCCAGCACGTGGAGTTCGGCCGTTACGGCGTCTCCTCCCCAGCCTCCCCGCCTCGTTCGCGCCGGGGACGCGGCCCCGTGGCCGGACCGTTCGAGTTGCTCGGCCCCGTCGGCCAGGGCGACGGAGCGGAGCCGGTCGGCGCTCTCGCCGGGGTGGAGTCCGGTGGGCATGGCGAGGCCGATCCGGCCGAGGACGGCGACGACGGCGAGGAGCCGGCCGGGCGCGTCCGCGTCGGGGTCGGGGGCGGTGAGCGGTTCCAGGGCCTGGACGTCGAGGACCGGGTCGAGGCCGAGGCGGGCGGCGAAGGTGTGCATGGCCTCGTCCTCGCCGACGGGCGTGCCGTCCGCGAGCCAGGTGTAGCCGACGGTGCGGCGGAAGCCGGCGGCGAGCGTGAGCCCGGCCCCGTCCCGGTCCCACCAGAGCGCGACGACGGGCCAGGTCGCGGCCGAGACGGCGAGGGCGGTGGCCCAGCCGGTGACGACCTGTTCGACGGGTTCCCCGTGGTGGAGCCAGGGCTTCCCCTCCGGGACGAGCACGCTCCAGCCGTCACCCGCCGGGGCGAGGAGCAGCTGTTCCCCGAGCAGCCGGGCGGGCGGACGGACCGCCGGGGGTTCGGCGCGGCAGAGCAGCAGCGCCCCGGCGGAGCTCGGTCCGGATGTCGCGTTCATGGCCCCACGCTAGGTCAATTTGTCCGCTTACGACGGCGATTGCACACCCTGTCAGGGAGGAGTCAGGGTTGACTCCCCAAGACCGCGATATATCGTGTCTACCGGAAGACGCGATATGTTGCATTGCCCGAGCGGGAGGTCAGCACCATGACAGAGTGGTCCGTCACCGAGCCGACGAAACTGGCGCCGGCCGACCCCGTGACCCGCCTGCAGATCCGCATCGTCAACGGCACGGTGAACGTGGTGGGGACGGACGAGAGTTCCGCCCGCGTGGAGATCACCGAGATCGAGGGCCCGCCGCTGACCGTGTCGCAGGACGGCTCCGCCCTGACCGTGGGCTACGACGACCTGCAGTGGAAGAACATCCTCAAGTGGCTCGACCGCAAGGAGTACCGGCGCCGGGTCGTCGTCTCCGTCGCCGTCCCGGCGGGCGTCGACGTCGAGGTGGGAGTGGTCGGCGCCGAGGCCGTCGTCACCGGCATCCGGGGACGTACGGAGGTGCGGGGCGTCACCGGCGACACGACCCTCCTCGGGCTCTCGGGCCCGGTCCGCGCCGAGAGCGTCTCGGGCAGTCTGGAGGCCCAGTCGGTCACGGGCGCCCTCCGGGTCAACTCCGTGACCGGTGACGTGACGGTGATCGAGGGCGCGGGCTCCTCCGTGCGGGCCGAGACGGTCAGCGGCGACATGGTCATCGACCTCGACCCCTCCGACCTCGCGGGACCGCCCGCCGACATCCGGCTCGCCAGCGTCTCCGGCGAGGTCGCCATCCGCCTCCCGCACCCGGCCGACGCCCGGGTCGAGGCGAGCACCACGAGCGGCTCCGTGTCGAGCGCCTTCGACGACCTGCGGGTCGGGGGCCAGTGGGGCGCCAAGTCCCTCACCGGCACCCTCGGCGCCGGCCGGGGCACCCTCAGGGCGACGACCGTCTCCGGCTCCATCGCCCTGCTCCGCCGTCCAGAGCCGGACGGCGACACCGACCCCACTCCCTCCTCCTCCGCGACCGGAAAGGTGCTCTGACATGCCGCCCGTCTTCGCGCACGGCCGCCTCCGTCTCTACCTGCTCAAGCTGCTCGACGAGGCCCCGCGCCACGGCTACGAGGTGATCCGCCTCCTGGAGGAGCGCTTCCAAGGGCTCTACGCGCCCTCCGCGGGCACGGTCTATCCCCGCCTCGCCAAGCTGGAGGCCGAGGGCCTCGTCACCCACGCCAGCGAGGGAGGCCGGAAGGTCTACTCGATCACCGACGCGGGCCGCGCGGAGCTGGCCGGTCGCGGAGCCGAACTGGACGACCTGGAGCGGGAGATCCGCGAGTCGGTGTCGGAGCTGGCGGCGGAGATCCGCGAGGACGTGCGCGGTGCGGCCGGCCGGGTGCGCAGCGAGATGCGCGCGGCGGCGGGCCGGGCCCGTACGGCGGAGTCCTCCTCGTTCGCCGACGCCAGGGAGGAGCTGCGCCGGGTCGGGCAGGAGTGGAAGGAGCAGGCCCGCCAGGCCCGCGCCGAGGCGAAGTCGGCCCGGCACCAGGCGAAGGAGTTCCAGCGGATCGCCCAGCAGGTGCAGGAAGAGGTCCAGGACCGCTTCTCGCGGGGCGACTGGCCCAAGGGGGTGTGGGAGGGGCTCTCCGGCATCACGGCGCAGCTCGGGGACCTGGTGACGGGCACGACCCACCCGAAGGCCGCCGGCCAGGAGCCGCCGTTCACGACGGCACCGGCCGGCGCGGTGCCGGAGTGGGCCCGGGACACCGAGGGTTCGGGCGATCCGGCCCGTGACCTGGACCGGCTCCTGGACCGTTTCCGCGACGAGATCCGGGACGCGGCCCGGGACCACGGGGTGAGCCGGGACCAGTTGGCCGAGGCCCGCGACCAGCTGTCCACGGCGGCGATCAGAATCACGGGCCTGCTGGGGTCACGTCCCTCCGTGTAGCCGAGGCGGGCGCCAGCCTCAGCCCCGGGTGGCCGTGACCGTCACCCGGGCGCCCGGGGCCGCGAGGACCCAGGCCCTGCCGGGGGACGTGCGGAGCACGAGCGCCCCGCTCCCGGCCGTCACCCGCCAGCCGCCGGCCGGCAGGGAGAGTTCGGTGACCCGGGGGCCGCGCCGCCCGGAGGCGTCGTAGGAGAGGCGGTAGGTCCCGGTCCCCGCGTCGTACGTGGTGGAGCGGACCGTGCCGGCGACCGCCTCGGCGTACGGCTCGGCGGTCAGCTCCTTGTTCGTACGGAAGGTCCCGGCGGAGTCCACGGCGCAGTAGCCGCCGCCGTAGCACCAGACGTAGCCGGCCCAGCCGGAGCCGTAGCGGCCGAGGGACGCCATGGCGTCGCGGTAGAAGCGGTTCATGTTCGGCAGGGAGTTGTTGAGCGGCCCCCACTCCCCCACGACCACGGGCACCTTCTGCTCCTTGGGGTACCGGGTGACGGCCTGCTCGTACGTCTCGATCCAGCCGGCGGCGGGATCGTAGTCGGCGCCCGCCTCCATGCCGGTGTTGTAGAAGTGCGGGGCGTAGACGATCCTCGGGTCGTCGATCCGGCCGAGTCCGGTGGGCACGCCCTCGCCCACGATCGGGGTCGGTTCGACGAAGATCCAGGTGGACCCGTCGACGGAGCGGATCGCGTCCGCGAGGCGGTTGTACATCGGGGTGAGCTGGTCCCGCTCGATGCGCCGGGCCGCCGTCGCCAGGTCCTCGCCCTTCCGCAGCTCGCCCATGGGTTCGTTGATCAGGTCGTAGCCGAGGACGGCCGGGTGGTCCTCGAAGCGGTCGGCGAGCAGCCGCCACATGCGGGCCTGGGCGCGCCGCAGGTCCTCGTCCTCGTAGAGGTGGGTGAAGGCCCGCTGGACGGCGGGTTCGAAGTACTCGGAGAACCAGTCGTCCGGGTGCGGGGTGAACGGCAGGCCGTCGGTCCTGGTGGCCCAGGCGGGCACGCCCCGATGGCCGAACGCGGGACCGAAGACGTCCTGGTGGGCGTCGATGAGGACCTTGACGTCGTGTTTCCCGGCCCAGTCCAGGATCTGTTCGATCTTGCGCAGGTAGCCCTGGCTGTACCGCCCGGGCCGGGGCTCCAGGTCGTCCCAGAAGACCAGGAGGCGGGCGAAGTTGAACCCCTCGGCCCGCATGTCGCGGAAGTGCCGCTCGGTGATCGCGGAGAGGGCGGCGTCGCCCCGGTTCGCCTTGTCCTCGACGTTCCAGCCGCGCAGGGTGAGGGCGCGGCCGTGCTCGTCGGTGAGGACGGGGATGCCGGAGTCGACCGGCGCGGCGTGGGCGGTGGTCGGGGCGAGGAGTGCGGCGACGGTGGCACCGGCCGCCAGGGTGGTTCGCAACATGGAGGACCTCCGGCACGGGGATGTGAGAGATGTTCACGTTCGCGTGCCGGAGATCCCATCAGCATGACTGACGCGTCATCAAGAGGTAGGTCCGAGTCCGTCGGGAAGTCGCCGGAAGTCCCGCCTCAGGGGTGCGCCAGGAGTCCGTCAGGGGGCTCGTCAGCAGTCCTTCCGGGGTTCGTCAGGGGTTCGTCAGGACGATCTTCCCGAAGAGCTCGCCGGAGGCCATCTTCTCGAAGCCCTCCCGTGCCCGGTCCAGCGGCAGGACGTCGTCGATCACCGGCCGGACGCCGGTGGCCGCGCAGAAGGCCAGCAGGTCCTCCAGCTCGTCCTTGGAGCCCATCGTCGAGCCGACGACCTTCAGCTCCAGGAAGAAGATCCGGGTCAGCTCGGCGTGCGCGGGCCGGTCACCGCTCGTGGCGCCCGAGATGACGAGCGTGCCGCCGGGCCGCAGCGACTTGACCGAGTGGGACCAGGTGGCCGCGCCGACCGTCTCGATGACCGCGTCCACCCGCTGCGGAAGCCTCGCGCCCGGTTCGTACGCCTCGACGGCGCCGAGCTCGACCGCCCGCTTGCGCTTGGCCTCGTCGCGGCTGGTGGCGAAGACCCGCAGTCCTGCCGCCTTGCCGAGGGCGATCGCGGCGGTGGCGACACCGCCGCCCGCGCCCTGGACGAGCACCGAGTCCCCGGGCCGTACCCCGGCGTTGGTGAAGAGCATGCGGTACGCGGTCAGCCAGGCCGTGGGCAGGCAGGCGGCCTCCTCGAAGGACAGCTCCTTCGGCTTGGGCAGCACGTTCCAGCGGGGCACGGTCACCCGCTCCGCGAACGTGCCCTGGTAGCGCTCGGTGAGGATGGACCGGGGCTCGTCCGGTCCGACGCCGTGGCCCGTCTGGCCGATCACGGAGTGCAGGACGACCTCGTTGCCGTCCTCGTCGATGCCCGCGGCGTCGCAGCCCAGGATCATCGGCAGCCTTCCCTCGGGCAGTCCGACCCCGCGCAGCGACCACAGGTCGTGGTGGTTGAGCGAGGCGGCCTTGACGGTGACGGTGGTCCAGCCCGGCCGCACCTCGGGTTCGGGGCGTTCGCCCAATTCGAGGCCGTTCAGCGGCTGGTCGCGGTCGATTCGGGCAGCGTAGGCAGCGAACATGGGCCCGACCCTAGGGTGCCGCGGACGGCGAGGGGAACCACACCCCCGTGTGACCCATGTCGCCCGGCGCCGCCGTCGGACCCCGCGTACGCGAAAGGGCCCCGTCCCGACGTACGGAACGGGCCCCTGGGCGTACCGGCGGACGACCGGCGGACGTGCCCGCACAAGGCACGTCCGACCGGTGCGCGCGCCGGCGCCGACCGGTGCGCGCGTCAGCGGCGGGCGACGCCCTCGGCGCGGGCGGCGGCGGCGACCGCGGCCGCGACGGCCGGGGCGACGCGCTCGTCGAACGGCGACGGGATGACACAGTCGGCGGCGAGCTGGTCGGTGACGACGTCCGCGATCGCGTTGGCCGCGGCGATCTTCATGCCCTCGGTGATCCGGGAGGCCCGCACCTGGAGCGCGCCGGCGAAGATGCCGGGGAACGCGAGGACGTTGTTGATCTGGTTCGGGTAGTCCGAACGTCCGGTCGCCACGACGGCCGCGTACTTGTGCGCGACGTCGGGGTGGACCTCGGGGTTCGGGTTGGCCATGGCGAACACGAAGGCGTTCGGAGCCATGGAGGCGACGGCGGCCTCGGGGACCGTACCGCCGGAGACGCCGATGAAGACGTCCGCGCCGGCGAGGGCGCTCTCCAGGGAGCCGCTGAGCCCGGCCTTGTTGGTGAGCTCCGCGATCTCGCGCTTGACGTCCGTGAGGTCCTCGCGGTCGCGGCTGACGATGCCCTTGCGGTCGGCGACGGCCACGTCTCCGAGGCCCGCCTCCAGGAGGAACTTCGCGATGGCCACACCGGCCGCGCCGGCGCCGGAGATGACCGCGCGCAGTTCGCCGAGGGTCCGGCCGGTCAGCTTCGCCGCGTTGCGGAGGGCGGCGAGGGTGACGATGGCGGTGCCGTGCTGGTCGTCGTGGAAGACCGGGATGTCGAGGCGCTCCTGGAGCCTGCGCTCGATCTCGAAGCACCGCGGCGCCGAGATGTCCTCCAGGTTCACGCCGCCGAAGGACGGGGCGAGCCGGACGACGGTCTCGATGATCTCGTCGGTGTCGGTGGTGGCGAGGGCGAGCGGGACCGCGTCCACGCCACCGAACTGCTTGAAGAGGATGGCCTTCCCCTCCATGACCGGGAGGGAGGCCTCCGGGCCGATGTCGCCGAGACCGAGCACTGCCGTACCGTCGGTCACGACCGCGACGACCTGGGACTTCCAGGTGTAGTCGTTGACCAGCTCGGGCTGCTCGGCGATCGCGGTGCACACCTTGGCGACGCCGGGCGTGTACGCGAGGGACAGGTCGTCCCGGTCCCGGAGGGGGACGGTGGCCTGCACGGCCATCTTGCCGCCCCGGTGGAGGGCGAAGACAGGATCGAAGGGCTCCTCCGGAGCTCCTTTCGTACCACTGTCATTGCGAGGATTGACGATCTCCGCTGCCATTGGGTTGAACCCCTTAAGTCTTTTCATTTGAGGGTGGCCACTCCCGGTTGAGGAGGGGTGGGGAGGCACCGCGGCCGCCGTGTCTGGCAGCCGCGCGGGCGCGCCGCACAACGCGCCCTGAGCCCCGGATGAGGGGTGTAAGGATCCTTCTTACCGGACGGACGGCACCGCAGACGAGTCCATAACCGCTCGGTGATGCGACTCATACCGAGTGCATCCGGACGTGGACGGAGAACGACACGTCACCCGATGTCCCGATAGATACGAACCCCACCCGAATAGCCGCCTTCGAGTCATCCGAACGGCGAGATATGCAGGAGATTCTTCGGTGGCGGGGAAGGGATCCAGCAGATGATCCGGCCCTGATGTACCGGCCTCGCGGCATCCGGCCGTCACCCGTTACCCGATTTTGACATCCGTGGCCGTCGGTTTGGGGCGGTCCGAATGGCAAGATGCCGTAATCACACGAGGTCACGACACTCGAAGAGACGTACGTGGCCACTGGAAACTCCCTCACACGCCGGAGGAACCCGATCATGACCGCACGCTCCACGCGCTGTACGACCGCCAAGACCCGCACCTCCCGTCTTGCCGCGGTCGCCGCCGTCGCGGTCGCCGGCTCCGTGCTGCTGACCGCCTGCGGTGACCAGACCGAGGGCGGCTCCGCCACCCCGACGAAGGACGGCGGCTCCGCGTCCACCAACGCCGCCCCGCTCTTCTCGAAGCTCCCCGCGGACATCCAGAAGGCCGGTGTCATCAAGGTCGGCACGGACGCCTCGTACGCGCCGATGGAGTTCACCGAGGGCGGCAAGATCGTCGGCGTCGACCCCGACATCGCCCAGGCCCTGGGCAAGCAGCTCGGCGTCGAGTTCAAGTTCACCTCGGGCACCTTCGACGGTCTGATCACCTCGATCTACACCGGCCGCCAGGACCTGATCATGTCCTCGATGACGGACAACAAGAAGCGCCAGGAGGGCCTGGACGACAACGGGAAGAAGATCGGCAAGGGCATCGACTTCGTCGACTACTTCAGCTCCGGCGTCTCCCTCCTGGTCAAGAAGGGCAACCCGCAGGGCATCAACTCCCTCGACGACCTCTGCGGCAAGACCGTGGCCGTCCAGCGCGGCACGATCTACGAGGACACCTTCAAGGCCCAGGCCACGAAGTGCGGGGCCAAGAAGCTGACGATCCAGGCCTTCGACACCGACGCCGAGGCGCAGACCCGCGTCAAGGCCGGCGGCGCCGTGGCCGACCTGAACGACTACCCGGTGGCCGCGTACATCGCGAAGACCTCGGGCGGCGGCAACGACTTCGAGGTCGTCGGCAGCCAGAGCGATGTCGGCCTCTTCGGCATCGGCGTCTCGAAGGAGAACACCCAGCTGCGTGACGCCGTCAAGGAGGCGCTCGACGCCATCATCAAGGACGGCACCTACGCCGAGGCCCTGAAGAAGTGGAACGTCGAGGGCAGCGCCGTCAAGTCGGCCACCGTCAACGCCGGCAAGTGACCTCCCCGCTCCACTGAAGGGCAGTCGTCGTGACTGACAAGATCAACAAGGACCCGGCCGCCGCTCCGGCCGGGCCCGGCGCCTCGGGCAGCCCGTACGAGGCGATCAAGGCCATCCCGGTGAGGCACTACGGGCGCTGGGTCAGCGCCGTCGTGGTCGTCGCCCTGCTCGGCTGGCTCGTCTTCGCCTTCTCCCAGGGCAACATCCTCTGGGACACGGTGTGGGACAAGGTGTTCGACACGTCGGTCATCAGCGGCCTGTGGAACACCATCATCATCAGCGTCGCCTCCATGGCCCTCGGCCTGGTCCTCGGCGTCGTCTTCGCGGTGATGCGCCTCTCGAAGAACCCCGTGACGGGCGCCGTCGCCTGGCTCTACATCTGGTTCTTCCGCGGCACCCCGGTCTACGTCCAGCTGCTGGTGTGGTTCAACCTGTCGCTGATCTTCCAGTACATCGACCTCGGGCCGATCTACAAGAACGAGACCGTGGACGTCATGACGCCGTTCATGGTGGCGCTGCTCGGCCTCGGCCTCAACGAGGGCGCCTACATGGCGGAGATCGTCCGTGCCGGCATCCAGTCGGTCGACGAGGGCCAGACCGAGGCGGCGCACGCGCTCGGCATGTCCCAGACGAAGACCATGCGGCGCATCGTCCTTCCGCAGGCCATGCGCGTGATCGTGCCGCCGACGGGCAACGAGTTCATCAACATGCTGAAGACCTCGTCGCTGGTCTCCGCCGTGCAGTACACCGAGTTGCTGCGCGCGTCCTCGAACATCGGCAACACGGCCGGTGCCGTGATGGAGATGCTCTTCGTCGCCTCCATCTGGTACCTCGCGCTGACCAGCGTGTTCAGCGTCGGCCAGTACTACCTGGAGCGCCGTTTCGCCCGAGGTTCGCTCCGCAGCCTGCCGCCCACCCCGTGGCAGCGGGTCAGGACGAACCTCACCACGTTCAAGCGTTCCCCGGAGGCATCGCGATGACCGGTCAGCCCATGGTCAAGGCGGAGGGCGTCCACAAGTCGTACGGCGCCGCCCACATCCTCCGCGGCATCGACCTCGAAGTGCAGAACGGCGAGGTCTTCTGCCTCGTCGGCCCGTCCGGCTCCGGCAAGTCGACGTTCCTGCGGTGCATCAACCACCTGGAGCGGGTCGACGGCGGCCGGCTCTCGGTGGACGGCCAGCTGGTCGGCTACCGGGAGAAGAACGCCAAGCTCTACGAGCTGAAGGACAGCGAGGTCGCGAGCCAGCGCCGTGACATCGGCATGGTCTTCCAGCGCTTCAACCTGTTCCCGCACATGACGGCCCTGGGCAATGTCATGGAGGCGCCGATCCAGGTGAAGGGCGAGTCCAGGGCCGTGGCCCGCGAACGGGCCGAGCGGCTGCTGGACCGGGTCGGCCTGGCCGACAAGGCCGGGAACTACCCCACGCAGCTCTCCGGCGGTCAGCAGCAGCGCGTCGCCATCGCCCGCGCGCTGGCGATGGAGCCGAAGCTGATGCTCTTCGACGAGCCGACGTCGGCGCTCGACCCGGAGCTGGTGGGTGACGTCCTCGACGTCATGCGGGACCTCGCCGAGTCGGGCATGACGATGATCGTCGTCACGCACGAGATGGGCTTCGCCCGCGAGGTCGGCGACTCGCTGGTCTTCATGGACGGCGGCGTGGTGGTCGAGTCGGGCAACCCGCGGGACGTCCTGGGCAACCCGCAGCACGACCGGACGAAGGCGTTCCTGTCGAAGGTGCTGTAGCCGGCGCGGCAGCGGGAAGGGGCGGTACGGGAATCCCGTACCGCCCCTTCCCCGTTCCACGCGGCTACTTCACGGCCAGGAGCAGGGTGTCGGAGGGCGAGGCCCAGACGGCCCTGGCCTCGCCGAATCCGGCGGCGCGGAGGGTGTCGGCGTGCCAGGCCGGCGAAGGCATGTCGCCGTCGGCGTGCTCGCCGTAGATCGCGAAGCGGCGGGCGGTGGGTTCGGCGAGGACCGGGTCCTCCGCGGCGCGGGCCCACCAGTCGGCCCAGTCGAGGACCCCGGCGGCCTTCTCGCGGTCCATGCGGGCGTGCCGCCGGGCGCGCTCGGCGGCGTTGATGCGGGGAGTGGCCTCGTCGATCATGTGGTCGGCGTTCATGAAGACGCCGCCGTCGCGGACGAGGCCGGCGACCTGCCCGTAGAGGGCGGTCAGGGGCTCGCTGTGGAGCCAGTGGAGCGCGGTGGCGGTGAGGACGGCGTCGTACGAGGCGTGGGGCAGCCTCGTGGTCCACGCGGGGTCCTTGAGGTCGGCGGTCACGAAGGTGACGCGCTCGTCGTCGCCGAAGTACCCCTCGGCGATGGCGAGGAGCGCGGGGTCGAGGTCGACGCCGGTACTGGTCGCCTCCGGGAACCTCCGGAGGAGCCGGTCCGTGATACTTCCCGTACCGCACGCGAGGTCGAGGACGCGGGGCTTCGGCCCCACCAAGGCCTCGACCATGTCGAGCATCACCCGGAACCGCTCTTCCCGGTCCGGCATGTACCACTCCTGCTGACGGTCCCAGCTCTGTTGCCAGGCCGCCCAGTCGGTTCCGGTCATCGCCGTTCCTCCCCGTCGTCGTAATACCCTCATAGGGGAAACATCCGTTACCCCTGCCGACCGAGACACTAGCCCGCCGGAGTAAGGACTACAAGTGGAACTGGCCTATTACTCGGATTACGCCGTGCGTCTGGTCAACACCGAGGAGCCGGCCCGCAACAAGGACGCCCTCACCTCCGTCGAGGTCATCCGGGAGCTCTTCGGCCCCGCCACCCAGATGGCCCGCAGGGCGACCGACTCCGACGTGACCCGCTTCCGCGCGGTGCGCGCCCGGCTGCGGGCGGTCTTCACCGCGGCCGACGAGGGCGACCACACGGGCGCCGTGGACCTGCTGAACTCCCTCCTGCTGGAGTTCCCGGTCAGCCCCCAGATCTCCGGTCACGACATCCTCGACGAGGACGGCCGGCCGCGGTGGCACATGCACCTCGCCGACCACCCGTCGAACGCGACCGCGGGATACGCCGCCATCGCGGCGATGGGCCTCGCCTTCCACCTCACCGAGTTCGGCGCCGACCGGCTCGGCCTCTGCCAGGCACCGCCCTGCCGCAACGCCTACCTCGACACCTCCACCAACCGCTCCCGCCGCTACTGCTCCGACCGGTGCGCGACCCGCGCCAACGTGGCCGCCTACCGGGCCCGCAAGCGCCTGGAGGCCGACCGGACGGACCGGACGGGCCGCACAGAGGAGACCAGCCAGGAGAGGACCACCCCGGCGGACCGCTGACGCCCCGGCGTCACCGGCCGGTACCGCGCCCGCACCCGCCCGAGAACCAGCTCGGGCGGTACGGCGCCGAAGACCCGGCTGTCCCCCTCGGCGTCCGGATTGTCCCCGAGCACCCACCAGCCGCCGTCGCGTCGCTCGATCAGCCGTTTCACGATGAGCAGATCCTGCTGGAGCGGATGCCGCAGCACGGCCACGTTCCCGGGCCGCAACCGCGCCCCGTACTGCACCAGCAGCTGGTCACCGTGGAGCAGCGTGGGCACCATGGACACCCCCGTGACCTCGGCGACCCCGAACGGAGCCCCGGCCTCCGACCCCCGCTCCCACCCCGGTCCACTCATCCGGCACCTCCCGATCCGCCCGCGCGTCCGCTCGTCCACTCGTACACGAGTCCCATGGTGACCCTGGACTTTTGACCTAAGCCCCAGGGGGCGCCCGCGAAAACGCCCTTCTCACCGAGTAATGTCCCACCTGAGAAGACGATCACGAGGAAGGACGGCACCATGCTCTCCCGCCTGTTTGCCCCCAAGGTGACGGTCAGCGCCCACTGCGACCTCCCCTGCGGCGTGTACGACCCGGCCCAGGCCCGCATCGAGGCCGAGTCGGTCAAGGCTGTCCAGGAGAAGTACCTGGCGAACGAGGACGCGCACTTCCGCGCCCGCGCCACGGTCATCAAGGAGCAGCGCGCGGAGCTCGCCAAGCACCACGTCTCGGTGCTCTGGAGCGACTACTTCAAGGCCCCGCACTTCGAGAAGTACCCCGAGCTCAACCAGCTGGTCAACGACACCCTGAAGGCCCTCTCGGCCGCGAAGGCGTCGACGGACCCGAAGACGGGCGAGAAGGCGCTGGAACTCATCGCCGAGATCGACCGCATCTTCTGGGAGACCAAGAAGGCCTGACCTTCTCTCCCGCTGGACGCGGGGCGGGCCCCCCCCGGCCCCCCCGCGGGGGCGGGCCGGGACCCCGGCCCCAGTATCGGTGGATTATAAAAAAAAAAAACGGGCCCCGAAAAAAATTTTTTTTT
>NZ_JBHXSA010000007.1:223433-248624 GCF_042716475.1 Streptomyces sp. NPDC058671
CTTTTTTTTTAACTTTTGGGGGGGTTTTTTTTTTTTTAAATTACACTTTTTTGGGTACAAAATTTCGCCCTCACTTTCCCCCCGGGTGCCCCCGCGCCCCCCCGCCCGGTCACCCCGGGCGGGCCGTCGCCGTTCCCCGGTCACCTGTAGTACGGCTCGACGACGGCCCGCACCTCGTCGAGCAGCGCGGGGCCGTCCTGCGGGACGGGCGGCCGGCCGCTGCCCGGGCGGATGGCGGGGAGCTGTTCGCCGGACAGGGCGAAGACCACCCGCCGCAGCCCCGCGGTCCGGATGACGGCCGCGCACATCTCGCAGGGCTGGCAGCTGGTGTACATCGTGGTGTCCGCCGCCGTGCCCGCGTCCAGTTCCCGCGCGGCCCACCTCGCCAGTTTCAGTTCCGGGTGCGCGGTGACGTCCCTGTCGGTGAGGGTGGTGTTCCGCTCCTCGGCCAGCACGGTCCCGTCCGGTCCCGCGAGCAGCGAGCCGAACGGAGGGTTGCCGCTCTCGCGCGCTTCCGCCGCGAGGTCGATGGCCCGGCGGAGGAGGGCGTGGTCGTCAGGCGTGGTCATGGCTGTTCCGTTCTCGTGGGGGTGGCGTACACGTGCGCTGCCAGGGTGGCGAGGGTCTCCCAGGCCGTCTCGGGATGGCGTGTCGCCCCCGGGTCGCCGTCGTAGGTGTCGAGGACGACGGACTCGGCGCCCAACAGCCGCAGTCGGTCGAGGTCGTCCATGATCTGGTCGATGGTGCCCTCACCGGCGAGCCGTCGCGGTCCCTCGACCGGTGCCCGGGTGAGGCGCAGGGCGATCCGGGGAGCCAGGGCGGGCAGGGGGAGGCGCTGCGACTCCGCGTAGGTCCGCAGCCGGTCCGAGGCTTCGCGCAGCCACGGCAGGGTGGGGCGCAGCGGGTGCCAGGCGTCTCCGAGCCGTACGGCCCGGCGCAGTCCCGCGTCGCTGTTGCCGCCGACCCACACCGGGATGCGGCGTTCGCCGTAGGAGGCGGTGTCCGTCCAGGCCGCCCGTACGTCCCGCAGGTGGTCGTCGGTGATCCGGCCGCGCCGGTCGAACGGGATGCCGAGGGCGGCGAACTCCTGCCGTGCCCAGCCCACCCCCACACCGAGGACCAGCCGGCCGTCGCTCAGCTCGTTCAGGTTGGCCGCCATCCGGGCGGTGAGCAGGGGGTGGCGGTAGGGGGCGATGAGGACCGTCGTGCCGAGCCTGACGCGGATGGTGAGGCCGGCCAGCCAGGACAGGGTGGTGAAGGGCTCGTAGAACGGGGCCGGATACCGCTCGGCGACGTCCGGCGTGATGGCCACGTGGTCGGAGACCATCAGGAGGTCGAAGCCGAGGCCCTCCACGGTCCGGGCCCAGTTCCGCAGGACGCCCGGGTCGGTGCCGGGGCCGAAGTTGAGGACGTTGACGCCGATCTTCATGCTGTCGAGCCTAGTCAGGCCGTCCGGCCCGCTGAAGGGATTCCTGCCTGTTCAGGGGCCGTTGGGCCGTGGATCTACCGGTAATCTGACGAGATGACCGAGAGTCTTGACGGCACGGACTGGGCGATCCTGGACGAGGTCCAGCGGGACGGCCGGATCGCGTTCACGGAGCTGGCGCGGCGGGTGAACCTGAGCACCTCGGCGACGACGGAGCGGGTACGACGCCTCGAGGCGGCCGGGGTGATCCGGGGGTACCGGGCGGAGGTGGACCTGGAGCGGACCGGGCACCCGGTGCTCGCGGTGGTCCGGCTCAAGTACCCGGGGCCGGGGACCCGGCACGAGCCGCTGCGCCGGCTGCTCGGGGAGCGCCCGGAGATCCTGGAGTGCCTGCGCACCACCGGGGACGACTGCTACGTCATGAAGGTGGCGACCACGTCGATGGCCCATCTGGAACGGGTCGTCGACGAGTTGGCCGAGTTCGGGAGCACGACCACGAATCTCGTCCTCAGCCGGACGCTCCCGTTCCGCGGCCCCCGGGTCCCCCGGGCGCACGGCACCCTCTAGGCGGCGACACGGCGCGGCCACCTCGGACCCACGGGCCGGGCGCCGGTCCGCCGAGCGAGCGCGGAAGCCTCGCCCTCGGGGCCGGCGATGACCTGATCACGTACGAGGGGCGGGGCCCGCCAGGCCCTGGCCGCCTGTCTGGTCCCCTACCCGGAGCGTGTAGCGGCGCTTCTCCTTGGAGGGGGCGCCCAGGCGGTCGTAGAAGCGGATCGCGCTCTCGTTCCAGGCGGGGGTCTGCCACTGGATCTCGGCGAGGCCCAGGGCGCGGGCCTCGGTGCGCACCGCCGCCAGCAGGAGCGGGCCCAGGCCGTGGCCGCGGGCGGACTCCGTGAGGTAGAGGCAGTCCATGTGGAGGTACTCCGTGCCGTCCCAGGTGGACAGCTCCGGGGCGCAGGTGGCGTAGCCCGCGAGGGTGCCGTCGGGGAGGACGGCGACCAGGCAGCGGAGCCGGGGCTCCGCCGGGGCGAAGAGCAGACGGGCCAGGCGGTCCGCAAGACCCGGAGCCGGGGGCGCCGCCTTCTCGTACGCCGCGTGCTCGGCGATCAGCTCCACCACCCGCGCCAGATCCCCGGGGCGCGCATGCCGCACCGTCGCCGGATCCCCGGGGGGCGCCTCTCCTACCGGCGACGGCTCCCTTGAGCACGCCTGGCCCACCGTCGCCGGGTCCCCGGGGCGGGCCTCTCCCACCGGCGACGGCTCCCCGGAGCGCGCCTGGCCCACCGGAGCCAGGTCCTCCGGCCGCGCCCGCCCTTCGGGCGCCCCCGCCGCGTCCGGACCGCCCTCGCGTTCGTTCATACCGTCATCATGCACGGTCCCACCGACAGCTCCGCCGCCGTTCCCTGGCGGTGGAGCCACTCGCGGTACGGGGCGGCGCGCAGGGCCACCTCGCGGTAGGCCGCGGCGAGTTCGTCGTACAGCGTGTCCAGGGGCGCTCCGGGGCGCGCGTACAGCAGGAGCCGGACCGCCAGGGGGTCACCCCGTAAGGGGCGGACGGCCATGTCCTCGCGGGGGATCGAGGTCGGCTGGCAGGGGGCCACGGCCTCGCCGAGGACGATGAGCGAGGCGGCCGTGTGGTAGTCGCCGTGCAGCAGGGGCGGATCGATGCCGGCGGCGTCCAGGACCCGGCGCAGGCCGTCCCATTCGCCGTCCACGGTCGGGTCGACCATCCAGTGGTCGGTGGCCAGGTCGGCGAGGTCCACGACGGCCCGGGCGGCGGCCGGGTGGTCGCGGGCCATGGAGACGAACTGCGGTTCGCGGGCGATCAGGACCCGCCCCTCCAGGCCCTCGGGGACCCGTAGCGGGCAGCCTTCCACCTCGTGGACGAAGGCCACGTCGAGCCCGCCGGCGGCGACCGTGCGCAGCAGCGCGTTGGCGGAGACGTCCACCCGGAGGCCGATGTCGGTGCCGGGCAGCCGCTGGCGCAGTCGCCGCAGCCAGCCGGGGAGCGCCCGGCTGGCGGTGGAGCCGACGCCGAGTCCGGGGCCCTCGGAGCGGGCGGCCGCGGCGCGGGTCTCGGTGACGAGCGCGGCCATGTCGGCGACGAGGGGGCGGGCCCGGCTGAGCAGGGAGCGCCCGAGGGGGGTGGGGCGGCAGCCGGTGCGGCCGCGGGAGAAGAGTTCGGCGCCGAGGGAGTTCTCGATGCGGCGCAGCTGGGTGGTCAACGAGGGCTGGCTCATGCCGAGTTGGCGGGCCGCCTTGTGCAGGCTGCCCGTGTCCGCGATGGCGCAGAGCGCGCGCAGGTGTCTCACCTCCAGCTCCATGCCCCGAGGGTAGGGCGGCGCCCTGAGTCGCACCAGATACCCGGAGTCCCTCGATCACCTTCGTTTTCAAGGGCGTTGAGGGTGCCGAGGGATGGCGAGGCAGGGTGGCGAGGGGGGGTGATGCGGTGGTGCTATCGGCGGTTGACATCATCCCCGCGGACCCCGCCTCCCCCGAGACTCTCTCCAGTCCCCTAGAGGAGGAGCCCCCCATGCGTCACCCCAAGGTCCTCACCTCCGTACTGACCGCCACCCTCGGTCTCGGTCTCGCCGCCTCCCTCGGCGTGGCCCCGGCCGCGGCCCAGAGCGCCGGCCACTCCGCCGTCTCCGCCGACGCGGCCGCCGCGTACGCCGGTTCGGCGGAGAACGCCAAGGCCAACAAGGCCTTCTTCGACGCCGTCATGAAGTCGGTGGCGCAGAAGCGGGCCGCCGCTCCCGGCGCGGCCGCCGTCACCGTCGTCTACAGCGCCGCCAACGCGCCGAGCTTCCGCACACAGATCGCCCGCTCCACCCAGATATGGAACAGCTCGGTGGTGAACGTCCGGCTCGTCGAGGGCAGCAACCCGGACTTCCGCTACTACGAGGGCAACGACTCCCGTGGCTCGTACGCGAGCACCGACGGTCACGGCCGCGGCTACATCTTCCTCGACTACCGGCAGAACCAGCAGTACAACTCCACCCGGGTGACCGCCCACGAGACCGGGCACGTCCTGGGGCTCCCCGACCACTACAGCGGCCCGTGCAGCGAACTGATGTCGGGCGGCGGCCCCGGCACGTCCTGCCAGAACGCCCAGCCGAACGCCCAGGAACGGTCCCGCGTCGACCAGCTCTGGCGCTACGGTCTCGCCTCCGCCTTCAAGGGCTGACGAGCGTGGCGTGAGGTGAAAACGGCGGCCGGCCCCCTCCCCGGGACCGGCCGCCGCACTCGTCTCAGGCCGCCTGGAGGAGGCGGCGGGCGAAGTCCGCGCCGGGCGGAAGCTGTCGGCGCACCCGCTCCAGGGCGCCGTCGAAGTCACCTCCGGCGACGCACGACTCGAAGGCGGCGCCGCCGCAGTGCAGCGTCAGACTCAGGTCCGCGCGCTCACCGAGCGTCAGCAGACAGCTCAGCGTCGCCTGCTGGGTGGCGCCGTCCACGACGACGGGGAGCGGGAGGTCCCACTCCAGGACGCAGCCGGTGAGGGGCTGTCCGTCCTCGCCGGCCGCGCTGAGCGCGGCGAAGCCCTCGCCCGTGTACTCGATCCCCCTGATCCGGGTGGCGACGCGCCGCCCGACGGCCGTGATGACGATCGCTTCCGCGCCGCTGCGGTCCCGGTACCAGCCGGTCCAGACTTCTGTCGACTCCGATGACATGCGCGGACTGTAGCGGCATGACCGGCTCCGGCGCGCGGCCGGTCGCCCCGAGGCCGGACTTCTCCCGATCTCGCCCGCTTGCCGCCGCGCTTCCCGCCGTTACCGCTTCCTGGTGTAGGTGCGGACGATCACGCCGTTGTCGAAGGCGCGCACCGAGCCCAGCTCGAAGGCGCGGGGCTCGAAGCCGGCGCCGAACATCGGCATGCCGGAGCCGTAGACCTCCGGGTAGGTCTTGATGACCAGCTCGTCGATCTCCTCGATCAGCTCGCCGGCGATGGTGGAGCCGCCGCAGAGGTAGATGCCGAGGGGGCTGTCCTCCGCCTTGAGTTCGCGGACGCGACCGACGAGGTCGTCTGCGATCAGCTCCACGTTCGGGTGGGGCGACTCGGCCAGTGAGCGGGTGGCGACGAACTCCCGCAGGTGGTTGTAGGGGCTGGTGACGCCGATGTCCAGGGCGAGCTGGTACGACTTCATCCCCTGGACGAGGGTGTCGAAGTGCTTGTTCTCCGCGTCGATCCCGAACATCTCCCGCGCGTGCGTCGGGACGGTCTCGGGGTACTCGGCGTTCATCTCCTGCATGTACGAGCCGGTCGAGTACGCGTACATCGACGAGGCGTCGCCCTCGGGGTCGCCGATGAAGCCGTCGATGGTGCAGGCGATGTAGTACGTGAGCTGGCGCAAGCCGGTCCTCTTCCACTTCGGAACGCGGCTGCTGTCGCAACCACGACGGCTATAGTGCTTCACTTGTAGTGGTTACGCAAGACCTATTTTCCGGAAGGGAGCCCGACATGGCGAAAAACCCGGAACGCCGCACGACCCTGCTCGACGCCGCGATCCAGGTACTGGCGGACGAGGGCGCCCGTGGGCTCACCTTCCGGGCGGTCGACGCCCGGGCGGGGGTCCCCACGGGCACCTCGTCCAACTACTTCCGCGACCGCGACCAGGTGCTCTCCCAGGTCGCCGACCGCATCTTCGAACGGCTGACCCCCGAGCCCGGGGTCATCGACACCGCGCTGCTGCCGCCACCGAGCCGTGACCTGGTCGTCGAGCTGATGCGGGGGCTCGCCCAGCGGCTCGCCGCCGAACGCACCTGCTACCTCGGGCTCTTCGAGCTCCGCCTCGAAGCGGTCCGCCGCCCCGAGCTGCGCACCCAGCTCACCAAGGTGCTCCGGGCCGACCTCGACGAGAACGTCCGGCTGCATCTCGACTCGGGGATGCCCGGGGACGCCGACACCGTCCGCCTGCTCTACTTCGCCCTCACCGGGCTGTTGTTCGACCACTTCACGGTGCCGGGCCTGCACGGTGACCAGGACCTCGACGACCTGATCGAGTCCGCGGTCACCCGCATCGTCCCCGGGCCGTGAGACCACCCCCGGCCGTCAGCGCGTACGCCGGGTGACGAACTCCGCGAGGGCCAGCAGGTCCCCGGCCGCGTCCAGGTCCGGAACCGCCTGCGCCAGGTACTCCACTGCGCGGCCCATGCGCTCGGCCGCCTGGGCCTGGGCCCAGTCACGCCCACCGGCCCGCTCGACCGCGTCCGCCGCCGCCCGTACCGCCGCCGCGTCGAGGACCGGACGGGAGTACAGCTCGGCCAGTTCCTCGCCGGCCGCGGTGCCCGAGGCGAGCGCCGCCACCACCGGCAGCGACTTCTTGTGGGCGACGAGATCGGCCCCTGCCGGCTTGCCCGTGCGGTCGGGGTCGCCCCAGATCCCGATGAGGTCGTCGATCAACTGGAAGGCCAGACCGGCCTCCCGGCCGAAGGCGTCCATCGCCGCGACCTCCTCCTCCCCCGCGCCCGCGTAGAGCGCGCCGAGGGCGCAGGAGCAGCCGAGCAGGGCTCCGGTCTTGGCGGTGGCCATGGCGAGGCACTCGTCGAGGGAGACCTCGCGCGGGCCGCGCCGCTCGAAGGCGCAGTCCGCCTGCTGACCCGCGCACAGCTCGATGATGCAGGCCGCCAGGCGCGCGGAGGCCGCCGCCGACGCGGGATGCGGGTCCTCGGCGAGCAGCCGCAGGGCGAGCGCGCTCATCGCGTCTCCCGCGATCAGCGCGTCCGGGACTCCGAAGACGGTCCAGGCGGTGGGCCGGTGCCTGCGGGTCACGTCCTCGTCGACGATGTCGTCGTGGAGCAGGGTGAAGTTGTGGGCGAGCTCCACCGCGGCCGCGGCCTTCACCGCCCGCGTCTCGTCGGCTCCGAGCGCGCGGGCCGCCGCGAGGACCAGGGCCGGGCGTATCGCCTTGCCGGCCCGCTCCGTGGCCGGTGTGCCGTCGGCGTGCTCCCAGCCGAAGTGGTACATGGCGACCCGGCGCATGGAACCGGGCAGGGTCTCGACGGTCGAGCGCAGTTGGGGGTCGACGGCGGTCCGCGTCCGGTCCAGGAGCACCACGGCCCCCTGACCGTCGGTGACGGCATCCACGCTGGTCATGGTCACGTCCTTCGTATCCTCCGTGTCGTTGTGCGCGGCGGGGAGCCGGGAACGCCCGGGGGCGGGAGGGATCGGTCCCCGCCCCCGGGCGTCGTCGGCTCAGTGCCAGCGGCTGACCTCGACGTTCTCCAGCACTCCGAGCGCGTCCGGGACGAGGATCGCGGCCGAGTAGTAGGCCGTGACCAGGTACGAGATGATCGCCTGCTCGTCGATGCCCATGAAGCGGACGGAGAGGCTGGGCTCGATCTCGTCGGGGATGCCGGTCTGGTGCAGACCGATCACGCCTTGGTCGGCCTCGCCGGTACGCATGCAGATGATCGAGGTGGTCCGGGCGTCCGAGACCGGGATCTTGTTGCACGGGTAGATCGGCACCCCGCGCCAGGTCGGGATGCGGTTGCCGTTGACGTCGATCGTCTCGGGCACCAGACCGCGCTTGTTGAGCTCGCGGCCGAAGGCGGAGATGGCGCGCGGGTGGGCGAGGAACAGCTTGGAACCCCGGCGGCGGGAGAGCAGCTCGTCCATGTCGTCGGGGCTGGGGGCGCCGTCGTGCGGCTGGATCCGCTGCTCGTAGTCGCAGTTGGACAGGAGGCCGAACTCCTTGTTGTTGACGAGCTCGTACTCCTGGCGCTCGCGGAGTGCCTCGACCGTGAGCCGCAACTGCTGCTCGGTCTGGTTCATCGGCTGGTTGTAGAGGTCGGCGACGCGGCTGTGGACCTTCAGCACGGTCTGGGCGACGCTCAGCTCGTACTCGCGGGGCGAGGCGTCGTAGTCGACGTAGGTGTGCGGGACGACGGCCTCACCGACGTGGCCGGCGGAGAGATCGATCTCGGCCTCGCCGTACCCGTTGGTGCGCTGGTGGGGCAGCGCGGCCACGCTCGCGAGGTGGGCGGCGAGCGAACCTGCCCGGTCCGCGAGGTTCCGCACGTCGTCGCGGGTGAGCTCGAGGACCGTACAGGCGGTGGCGGCGCGGGCGCTCCACTCCCAGGTGGCGTCCGGGTCGACGAGCGCGGTGTCGCCGAAGTAGGAGCCGTCCGCGAGGACACCGAGGATGGTCTCGTCGCCGTACGGCCCCTCACCGATCTGCTCGACCCTGCCGTGCGCGAGGAGGTGGACGCGGTCGGTCGGCTCGCCCGCGACGGCGATCACCTCGCCTGCCGCGTACTCCCGCTGGCGGCAGCGGGACGCGAGCTCGGTCAGGGCCTCCTCGTCCTCGTAGCCGCGCAGGACGGGGAGTTCGCCGAGTTCGGCGGGGATGACCGCGACGCGCTCTCCGGTCTGGACGAAGGTGACGCGGCCGTCACCCACGGAGTAGCTGAGCCTCCGGTTCACCCGGTACGTGCCGCCCTGCACCTGGACCCACGGCAGCGCCCGCAGCAGCCACCGCGAGGTGATCTCCTGCATCTGCGGCGCCGACTTGGTGGTCGTGGCGAGGTTCCGCGCGGCGGCGGTACTGAGACTCTGCTGCGGGGCCTGCTCCGCGCGTACGTCGTCGCCAACCGAACCAACGGACATGGAACTCCCTCTCGTATGACTGAGTTGCGAGACGAAGCCTTTCAGCACGGAACGTGTCGGCGCCATTACACATTCGGGTGGGACTGTTCGGTGATCTTCGGGGCATGTCACGTGATTTCCCCCCGAACAGCGGAGCCTCACCCGCCCCGGGGGGTGGTGTCCGGAACGGCTCGCACACGGCCCGAACGGATGGCAGCGGAGTGGCGGAGTCCGGTACTCCGGAGGCATCGGGGTCCGGTAGCTCCGGGACTCCGGAAGCCCATCCCGTCCTCCGAAGGGAGTCGGTCATGTCCACCCCCATGTCCGCGAACAGGTTCCTCGGCGCGCTGCGCGCCGAGGGCCTCGCGGTCGTCCAGGTCGGCGACTGGTCCACCCACAACCGCAACCACAAGGGCCCCTGGGGGCCGGTGCACGGCGTGATGGTCCACCACACCGTGACCCGCGGCACCGCCGCCACCGTCCGGCTCTGCCGGGACGGCCACGACGCCCTGCCGGGGCCGCTCTGCCACGGTGTGATCGCCAAGGACGGCACGGTCCACCTCGTCGGCTACGGGCGCGCGAACCACGCGGGGCTCGGCGACGACGAGGTGCTCAGGGCGGTGATCGCCGAGCGGCGCCTGCCGCGGGACGACGAGGCCACCACCGACGGCAACCGGCACTTCTACGGCTTCGAGTGCGAGAACCTCGGGGACGGCAGGGACCCGTGGCCGAAGGTCCAGCTGGAGGCCATCGCGAAGGCGGCGGCCGCCGTGTGCCGGGTGCACGGCTGGACGCACCGCTCGGTCATCGGGCACCTGGAGTGGCAGCCGGGGAAGATCGACCCGCGCGGCTTCACGATGGGCTCGATGCGGGAGCGGATCGCCGACCTCCTGCGCTGACCGTGCCGGCCGGGACGGACAATGACCGGGTGAACGCGTTCGACCTCTCCCGCCTGCGGCCCCGGCTCCCCTCGCCCCTGGAGCCGGTGGAGGACGAGCGCTTCGCCCGGCGCGGGCTCACGCTGCTGCTCAAGCGCGAGGACCTCATCCACCCCGAGCTGCCGGGCAACAAGTGGCGCAAGCTCGCCCTCAACCTGGGGGCCGCGAACGGGCGTCCGGTGCTCACCTTCGGCGGCGCGTACTCCAACCACCTGCGGGCGACGGCGGCCGCCGGCCGGCTGCTCGGCTTCCCCACGGTCGGGATCGTCCGGGGCGACGAGCTGGCCGGGCGCCCGCTCAACCCGTCCCTCGCGCGGTGCGCGGCGGACGGGATGCGGCTGGAGTTCGTGGACCGGGCCACGTACCGGGCGAAGAACGACCCGGCGGTCCTCGCGGCGCTCCTGGAGCGGGCCCCCGCGGACGCGTACGTGGTCCCGGAGGGCGGAAGCAACAGCCTCGCCGTGCGCGGGTGCGTCGAGCTGGGCCGCGAGCTCGCCGGTGCGGCGGACACGGTCGCCGTCGCCTGCGGCACGGGAGGCACCCTCGCGGGCCTGGCGGCCGGCCTCTCGGCCGGGCAGAGGGCGCTGGGCTTCCCCGTCCTCAAGGGCGGTTTCCTGAGCGGCGAGGTCCGGGCCCTCCAGGAGGCGGCGTTCGGCGGGCCGCGCGGCGAGTGGGCGCTGGACGAGCGTTTCCACGGCGGCGGGTACGCGCGCACGTCCCCCGTTCTGGAGGCGTTCGCACGTGACTTCGAGGCGCGGCATGAACTCGCCATCGAGCGACTGTATGTGGCCAAAATGCTCCATGGCCTCACGGTCCTGGCGGAGGAGGGCGCGTTCCCGGCGGGTACCCGGCTCGCGGCGGTGGTGACGGGCGCCCCCGACGCGCCCCAGTCGGCGGCGGGATCCCACTCCCCCCGGCCGCCCCTGCCCGAGGCATCCCCGCCGTCCTGTCCGGACCCGTCTCAGTCCTCCGCCTCCGCGCGGTAGGCGGCCGCCTCCTCCAGGTCGAGGCGGCGGAGCAGGGTCCGCATCATCTCGTCGTCGATCCGGCGTGCGTCGCGCAGCCGCACGAAGACCTCGCGCTCGGCGTCGATCATCTCGCGCGAGATGCGCCGGTACGTGTCGTCCGCGGTCTCCCCTGTGACCTCGTTGACGGCCCCGAGCCGCTCCCAGACCGCGTTGCGGCGCCGCTCCAGGACGGTGCGGAGCCGATCGGCGAGAGGCGCCGGCAGGGCGTTGCGCTCGTCGGCGAGAAGCGCGTCGAGGCGCTCCTCCGCCGCCCGTGAGGCCTCGCTCTGGGCCTGTGCCTCGGCCAGGGTCTCGGCGTACCTGTCCCGCTTGGGAAGCTTCAGGAGCCGGATGAGCGGCGGCAGGCTGAGGCCCTGCACGACGAGGGTGCCGATGACGGTGGTGAAGGTGAGGAAGAGGACCAGGTTCCGGGCGGGGAACCCCTCACCGTCGACGACGACGGGGATGGAGAAGACGATGGCCAGGGACACCACGCCGCGCATGCCGGCCCAGCCCACGACGAGCGGCGCCCTCCAGTCCACGCCGGGCTCCCGTTCCCTGATCCGGGCGGAGAGCCACCGGGGCAGGAAGGTCGCCGGGTAGACCCAGACGAACCGCACGAGGACCACGGCGAGGAAGACCCCGACCGCGTACCGGACCGCCTCGCCGATGCCGTACTGGCCGAGACCCTGGACGACGTACGGCAGCTGGAGGCCGATCAGGGCGAAGACGGCGGACTCCAGGACGAACGCGACCATCTTCCACACGGCCTCCTCCTGGAGCCGGGTCGCGAAGTCGACCTGCCAGGCGCGGTGTCCCAGGAAGAGCCCGACCACGACGACGGCGAGGACCCCGGAGGCGTGGACCTCCTCCGCCGCCGCGTAGGCGACGAAGGGGATGAGGAGGGAGAGGGTGTTCTGGAGCAGCGAGTCCCCGAGCCGCAGACGCAGCCAGTGGATGGGGACCATGAGGATCAGGCCGACGCCGATCCCGCCGACGGCGGCGAGCGCGAAGTCGCCGAGGCCGCCCGCCCAGCTCACGCCCTCGCCGACGGCGGCCGCGAGGGCGACCTTGAAGGCGGTGATGGCGGTGGCGTCGTTCACGAGGGACTCGCCCTGGAGGATCGTGGTGATCCGGTTCGGCAGGCCGAGCTTGCGGGCGATGGCGGTGGCGGCGACCGCGTCCGGCGGGGCGACCACCGCGCCCAGCACGAGGGCGGCGGTGAGCGGAAGGTCGGGGACGAGGACGTACGCGAGCCAGCCCACGGCCACCGTGGCGAAGAGGACGTACCCCACGGAGAGCAGGGCGACGGGCCGGATGTTGGCCCGCAGGTCGAGGTACGAGGAGTCGACGGCGGCCGTGTACAGGAGCGGCGGGAGGATCAACGGCAGCACGATGTGCGGGTCGAGGGTGTAGTCGGGCACCCCGGGGACGTACGCGGCGGCCAGCCCGGCGGCGACCAGGAGCAACGGAGCGGGCACAGGGGTCCGCCGGGCGGCCCCCGCGATCGCGGCGCTCGCCGCCACCAGTGCCACCAGCTGCAGTGATTCCATGCCCGTCCCCGTCGTGAGCCCGCCACGTAACCTGGCCATCATGAGCGAGTGCCCCCACGTTGCCGAAATGCCGCGCCCCGAGCCGGCGCCGCTTACCGACACCTGTCCCGAGTGCCTGGCGGACGGGACGCATCCGGTCCAGCTGCGGCTCTGTCTGAGCTGCGGGCACGTGGGCTGCTGCGACTCGTCGGCCGGGCGGCACGCGACAGGGCACTTCTCGTCGACGGGGCACCCGATGATGCGGACGTTCGAGCCGGGCGAGGCCTGGCGCTGGTGTTTCGTGGACGGCGCGATCGTCTGAGCGGCCCCGCCCGTCCCGATGTCCCCCGTCCCCGCTCGCCCCGATTTCCGACGCCCTGTTTGTCCCGATGTGCCGGGCGGTTCGGTCCTCGCACCGTACGACCCTCCGGCGATTCGGCCGTACGGCGATTCGCCCGCTCCCCGGGTGGGTACGTCACCCCTCCGCCGGTCGCTCGGTTCCGGCTCCCGCAGACCCCCGCCCACCGTCCGCAGCCATGGACCTACCATGGGTGATGACCGGCGGCCGGGGCGTCGACGGGGGCGGGGAGTTCGCGGCGACACGGCGGGACGGATCGCGATAGCGTCACGGCGGACTGCGCAGCCCCCTGCGTACCGCCCGGTTCGGGGGCCTCTCCCCCCGAGCCCCGAATGAGCTTGTGCCACCTTGGAGGTGAGGGTGTCCCAGATCGCAGGCGAGCCCGGGACCCAGGACTTCGTGGAAGTCCGGCTGCCCGCTGCGGGTGCCTATCTGTCCGTGCTGCGTACGGCCACGGCCGGCCTCGCGGCGCGCTTGGACTTCACCCTCGACGAGATCGAGGACTTGCGGATCGCGGTCGACGAGGCCTGCGCCATCCTGCTCCAGCAGGCCGTGCCGGGATCCGTCCTCAGCTGTGTCTTCCGGCTGGTCGACGACTCCCTCGACGTGACCGTCTCCGCCCCGACGACCGACGGGCGGGCGCCCGAGCGGGACACCTTCGCCTGGACGGTGCTGTCGGCGCTGGCCGGGAAGGTCGAGTCGTCGGTGGCCGAGGACCGTACGGTCTCGATCAGCCTGTACAAACAGCGCGGCGCGGGGCCAGGCCCGGCGTGAGGAGCGGGGACGCGACGGCCGGCATCCCTGAGCAGCAGGCGCGGCCGCATGAGGTCGCTACGGAGCGGGCGGACCAGATGAGCGAGCACGAGCAGCACCACGAGGTTCCCGAGACGCCGGGCGTCTCCGAGGCCCCCCGGGGCCCCGCGAGTGTGAACGGCTCCCCGGAGGCCTCCGGGCCCCACGGGACCGCGGGGGCTGCCGGGAGCCGGAAGTCCGAGGAGTCGGACGGGTCCGAGGGCTCCCCGGAGGCCGGGGAGGCCGAGGGGTCGGTCGAGGCGGAGAAGGCCTCGGACGGTGAGACCGAGGCCGACGAGGCCCCGGACGTCGTCCGCACCGCCCTGGACCCGCACGACCGCAGCGGCGCCCGCGCTCTGTTCGTCACGCTGCGCGAGCTGCCGGAGGGCTCCCTGGAGAAGGCGGAGCTGCGCAACCGGCTCGTACGGATGCATCTGCCGCTGGTGGAGCACCTGGCCCGGCGCTTCCGCAACCGCGGCGAGCCGCTGGACGACCTGACCCAGGTGGCGACGATCGGCCTGATCAAGTCGGTGGACCGGTTCGACCCGGAGCGCGGGGTCGAGTTCTCGACGTACGCGACCCCCACGGTCGTCGGCGAGATCAAGCGTCACTTCCGCGACAAGGGCTGGGCGGTCCGGGTGCCGCGCCGCCTCCAGGAGCTGCGGCTCTCGCTGACCACGGCGACGGCGGAGCTCTCCCAGCAGCACGGCCGCTCCCCTACCGTGCACGAGCTGGCCGAGCGGCTCGGGATCTCGGAGGAGGAGGTCCTGGAGGGCCTGGAGTCGGCGAACGCCTACTCGACGCTCTCCCTGGACGTCCCCGACACGGACGACGAGTCCCCGGCGGTGGCGGACACGCTCGGCGCGGAGGACGAGGCCCTGGAAGGGGTCGAGTACCGCGAGTCGCTCAAGCCGCTCCTCGAGGACCTGCCGCCCCGGGAGAAGCGGATCCTGCTGCTGCGTTTCTTCGGCAACATGACCCAGTCGCAGATCGCGCAGGAGGTGGGCATCTCGCAGATGCACGTCTCCCGGCTGCTGGCCAGGACTCTCGCCCAGCTGCGGGAGAAGCTCCTGGTGGAGGAGTAGGTCCCGTCAGGCTTCCTGACCGGGGCGCCGGATGCCGAGCGCCTCGGTCGTGGCCGGACTCACCAGCAGGACGAGCCCGGTGACGGCCAGGACGCCGAGGACGGCGCCGACCGGGATCATCGCGCTGTCCGCCTGGGTCATCTGCCAGGCGACCGGCAGGGCCAGGATCTGGGTGATCACGGCCGGGCCGCGGCTCCAGGAGCGGCGCAGCCACAGGCCGCGGGCGGCGGCGAGCGGGATCAGACCGAGCGCGACGAGCGTCACAGCGCCCGTGAGCGCGCCGGTGAGGTCGCCGGACGTCCGCGTCAGGGCGTCCACCAGCATGTAGACACCTCCGGCGACGAGCCCGAGGGCCTCGATACCGGCCACGGCCGCGGCGGCGGCGAGGCGGGCGGGGCGGGGGGTCTGTTCCGTACTGCTCATACAGGGCAGGGTAGCGGGGGGTGCGCCCCGCGATCTCGGCCGCCCGGTGGGCCCGGCGGCGGGGTGTCCACGGGATGGCCGGCGCTGGGCCCGGTACCGCCGGGTAGGTACGCTGAAGCTCATGCGCGCACTTCTCGTGGTCAATCCGGCAGCCACCACCACCAGTGCCCGCACCCGTGACGTGCTCATCCACGCGCTGGCGAGCGAGATGAAGCTGGAGGCCGTCACCACCGAGTACCGCGGTCACGCGCGGGACCTGGGCCGTCACGCCGCCGAGGCCGGGAACATCGATCTCGTCGTGGCCCTGGGCGGCGACGGCACGGTGAACGAGGTCGTCAACGGGTTGCTGCACGACGGGCCCGACCCCGACCGGCTGCCGGGGCTCGCGGTGGTCCCGGGCGGTTCGACCAACGTGTTCGCCCGCGCCCTCGGTCTGCCGAACGACGCCGTGGAGGCGACGGGCGCGCTGCTCGACGCGTTGCGTGAGCGACGGGCACGCACGGTGAGCCTCGGCCTCGCCTCGGGGACGCCGGGCACGGAGGACGAGTCCGTGCCGTCCCGCTGGTTCACCTTCTGCGCCGGGCTGGGATTCGACGCCAGCGTCATCGGCCGGGTCGAACAGCAGCGGGAGCGCGGGAAGAGATCCACGCACGCCCTCTATCTGCGCCAGGTGGCACGCCAGTTCTTCGAGGAACCGCACCGCCGGCACGGCACGATCACCCTGGAGCGCCCCGGCGCCGAGCCGGTCCAGAACCTGGTGCTCTCCATAATCTGCAACACCTCCCCCTGGACCTACCTGGGCAATCGTCCGGTGTACGCGTCCCCGGAGGCCTCCTTCGAGACCGCGCTCGACGTGCTCGGACTGCGCCGTCTCTCCACCGCCGCCGTGGCCCGTTACGCCACCCAGCTGCTCACCTCGACCCCGGATCGGGGCCCGCGCGGCAAGCACGCGGTCTCCCTGCACGACCTGACCGACTTCACCTTGCATTCCAAGGTTCCCCTCCCCCTGCAGATGGACGGAGACCACCTCGGACTGCGTACGAGCGTCGCGTTCACAGGCGTACGCCGTGCACTGCGTGTGATTGTGTGAGTGGAAGGGCCGAAAGTCCTTTCACTCGAACGTTTAGGCGTGCATCCACCCCTTAGAAGTACGGCTGTGACCTAGCCGACACCGAGGAATCAAAAAAAACTTTCCGCAAGGGGTTGTATCCGCTGCCGAGGTTTGCGAGTCTCTTCTTGGCGATCGGGACGGCCCGCAACACCGGCCTCCACTGAGAGCCAGAACCCCTCCTCAGTCCAAGGACCACACCAGTTCATCTGGCAGTCGGCCCTTCCCTTGCGGGGGGATTCGTGAAAGCGTTCACATTCACAAGCAATTGCATGTCATACCAAGAGAGGTAGCAGCCATGGACTGGCGTCACAACGCCGTTTGTCGTGAGGAAGACCCCGAGCTGTTCTTCCCCATCGGCAACACCGGTCCTGCGCTGCTGCAGATCGAGGAAGCCAAGGCCGTCTGCCGCCGCTGCCCCGTCATGGAGCAGTGCCTGCAGTGGGCGCTCGAGTCCGGCCAGGACTCCGGCGTCTGGGGTGGCCTCAGCGAGGACGAGCGCCGCGCGATGAAGCGCCGTGCCGCTCGCAACCGGGCGCGTAACGCCAGCGCCTGACGCCCACCGACAGCCTGAGGCCGGCGGCGCGCACATCGCGTACGCAATCACCGCCCTTGAGCCGCAGCGCGCAGCAGTAACCCACAGCATTCGAGCCCCGGACCGATCTCCTTCGGTCCGGGGCTCGCTGCTTTGACCCGGCCGCGTCCTACTTCTGCGGCTGCACGGGAACGTCGAGGACCACCTTCGTACCGCGCCCGGCGCCCGGCAGCATGTCGAAGGTTCCGCCCAACTCCCCTTCCACCAGGGTGCGTACGATCTGGAGTCCGAGGTTTCCGGCGCGCTGCGGGTCGAAGCCCTCGGGCAGGCCCCGGCCGTCGTCCTGGACCGTGATCAGGAGCCGGGCCTCGGGCCTCGGCTCGCCACGCACGGCGGTGACCTCGACGGTGCCCTCGTCGCCCTGGACGAAGGCGTGCTCCAGGGCGTTCTGCAGAATCTCGGTGAGGACCATGGAGAGCGGGGTCGCGACCTCGGCGTCCAGAATGCCGAAGCGGCCGTTGCGCCGACAGGTGACGCGGCCCGGGGAGATCTCGGCCACCATCGCGATCACCCGGTCGGCGATCTCGTCGAACTCGACCCGCTCGTCCAGGTTCTGAGACAGCGTCTCGTGGACGATGGCGATCGAACCGACCCGCCGTACGGCCTCGTTGAGGGCCTCGCGGCCCTGGTCGGAATCCATCCGGCGGGCCTGGAGGCGCAACAGGGCGGCCACCGTCTGCAGGTTGTTCTTCACCCGGTGGTGGATCTCCCGGATGGTGGCGTCCTTGGTGATCAACTCTCGCTCGCGGCGGCGCAGTTCGGTGACGTCCCGGAGCAGGACGAGCGAACCGATGCGGGTGCCCTTGGGCTTGAGCGGGATCGCCCGCAGCTGGATGACGCCGCCGTTGCCCTCGACCTCGAACTCGCGCGGCGCGTAGCCGGAGGCGAGCGTGACCAGGGCCTCGTCCACGGGGCCGCGCGAGGGGGCGAGTTCGGCGGTGATCTGACCGAGGTGCTGGCCGACGAGGTCGGCGGCCAGACCGAGCCGGTGGTACGCGGAGAGGGCGTTGGGCGAGGCGTACTGGACGATGCCCTCGGCGTCCAGGCGGACGAGTCCGTCGCCGGCCCGGGGCGAGGAGTCCATGTCGACCTGCTCGCCGGGGAACGGGAAGGTGCCCGCCGCGATCATCTGCGCGAGGTCGGAGGCCGACTGGAGGTAGGTGAGTTCGAGCCGGGAGGGGGTGCGGACGGTCAGCAGGTTGGTGTTGCGGGCGATGACGCCGAGAACCCTGCCCTCGCGGCGGACGGGGATGGACTCGACCCGTACCGGCACCTCCTCGCGCCACTCCGGGTCGCCCTCGCGGACGATCCTGCCCTCGTCGAGCGCGGCGTCGAGCAGCGGGCGGCGGCCGCGCGGCACGAGGTGGCCGATCATGTCGTCCTGGTAGGAGGTGGGGCCGGTGTTGGGCCGCATCTGGGCGACGGAGACGTACCGCGTGCCGTCGAGGGTCGGGACCCAGAGCACGAGGTCGGCGAAGGAGAGGTCGGAGAGCAGCTGCCACTCCGACACCAACAGATGGAGCCACTCGAGGTCGGAGTCGCTCAGGGCGGTGTGCTGGCGCACGAGGTCGTTCATGGAGGGCACCGTGCGAGCGTACCCGCGGAATAAAGAGCCGGTGAACCTGGATCTCCGGGCGTTCGTACTGGAGGATGGGCCATGAACGACCGCGTACGTGTGGATGGACAGACAAGAATGGTCTAGTCCACAATGAACGTGATAGAGGCTCCACCTTCCCCGCACAGGAGGGTGGAACGAGGTACCCGACGCTCTCTGCCCTGACTGCGTCGAGACCTCCCACACGGCCGAGGGACCGCACACCCCCGGCCGGAGCAAACTCCGGGCTGCGGTGCCGGGCGGGCTGAGGGTCCCGTCAGGCGCCGCGGCCCGCGGGTGTTTCCGGGGCCGTTTCCTCAGCCGCTCCCGAGTTCGCGTCCGAGGCCGCGTCCGGGGCGTTTTCCGCCGGTACGCGCGCGGGGGCGGGCGGCCAGGCCCGCATCGCCGTCTCGGCCACGGCCGCCAGCTCCGCCGCCGTCGCCCCGTCCCGGGCCTGCTGCGACATGCCCTGGAGGACGGCTCCGGAGAAGCGGGCGAGCGCCCGGGCGTCGGTGTCGGCGGGCAGCTCGCCCGCCTCGACGCCCTGCTGGATACGGGCCTCGAAGGACGCCAGATTGGCGTTCCTGCGGGCTCTCAGGGACTCCTCGACCTCCGGGGTCGAGCAGTTGGTCGCGGCGGAGATCATCAGGCAGCCGCGGGGGTGGCCGGGCTCCGCGAAGAGTTCGGCCGCCTCGCCGAGGAGCCTGCCGATGGCGCCGCGGGCGGTGGACTCCTCCGCGAAGGCCCGGCCGCCGTACGCGCCGTACGAGGTGGCGTAGACCTCGACGACCTCCTCGAACAGCGTCTTCTTGTCACCGAACGCCGCGTAGAGGCTGGGCGCGCTGATGCCCATGGCGCGGGTGAGGTCGGAGACGGAGGTCGTCTCGTAGCCGCGCTCCCAGAAGGCCATCGTGGCCTGCTCCAGAGCCGTGAGCCGGTCGAAGGAGCGGGGGCGGCCGCGCTGTGTCTTCACCATGGAGTGAATTCTATAGCGTGCGCTACGGAAGTGGGGTACGGTCTTTCCATAACGACCGCTACAGAAATGAGGGGGACGTCGTCATGGGCGTGCTCGCAGGACCGACGACGGGACAGCCGACCGAGAAGGCGGCCGGGAGGCCGACCGGGAAGCTGGTGGGGAGGACGGCGCTGGTGACGGGGGGCGGCCGGGGTATCGGGCGCGGGATCGCCGAGCGGCTCGCCCGAGAGGGGGCCCGGGTCGCCGTGCACTACGGGAGCAACGAGACGGCGGCCAAGGAGACGGTCACGGCGATCGAGGCGGCCGGCGGCGAGGCGTTCACGCTCGGCCAGGAGCTGGGGGTGCCGGGGGACGCCGCGGCCCTGTGGGCGGCGTTCGACGCGGCCGCCGGGGGCGACGGGGGCCTGGACATCCTGGTGAACAACGCGGGGATCGCGGCCTCGGAGCCCTTCGCGGCGCTCGGTGAGGAGGAGTACGACCGCGTCTTCGCCGTCAACACCAAGGCGCCGTTCTTCCTGGCACAGCTGGGAGCGGAGCGGCTGAGGGACGGCGGACGGATCATCAACGTCTCGACGGGGCTGAGCAGGGCGGCGCTCATGCCGGAGCTGATCGCGTACTCGATGTCGAAGGCCGCGCTCGACGTCTTCACCCGGGACCTGTCGAAGGTCCTCGGGCCGCGCCGGATCACGGTCAACGCGGTGGCGCCGGGAATCGTGGACACCGACATCAACGCGGACTGGCTGCGGGGCGGCGACGAGGCCTGGGCCGGAGCGGCGGCGATGTCGGCGCTGGGCGGGGTCGGGACCCCGGCGGAGATAGCGGACGTGGTGGCCTTCCTGGCCTCCGACGACGCGCGCTGGGTGACGGGGCACTGGATCGACGCGACGGGGGGCTCCCTGGTCTGAGGACGGGCTGCGGGGGCGGCGAGGGGAGGCCGGGGCCCGCACCGGGGGGCGACGAGGGGCAGCGGGGCGTCGCGGAGGGTCGGTGAGGGCGTGGGGGCCCGGCACCGGGGACCCGGGCTCCGTCAGCGGGGTCGGCACGGGGAGCCGGACCCCGTGGCCGTGGGGGTGTCGGGGGCTCGGGTGGCTGGGGGGACATGGGCGTTCGACGATGGAGGCGGGGGGGGCGTCCGGGGGGCGGAACGGCATGAGGGGAAGGCCCCTCCTCTGCTAGATTTGCCTGAGATTGGTCTATACCACGGCCCCTCACCAGATCGGCAGGCACAGCGTGGAAGTTGTCATCGTCAAGGACGCCAAGGCAGGCGGCGAGCTCATCGCGGACGGCATCGCCGACCTCCTGCGCCGCAAGCCCGACGCGCTGCTCGGCGTGGCCACGGGATCGACCCCCCTCCCCATCTACGACGCCCTCACCGCCCGGGTCACGGCCGGCACCGTGGACGCCTCCCGGGCCAGGATCGCCCAGCTGGACGAGTACGTCGGCCTGCCCGCCGGCCACCCCGAGTCGTACCGCTCCACCGTGCTCCGCCAGGTCGTCGAACCCCTGGGGCTCTCCCCCGCCGCCTTCATGGGCCCCGACGGCTCCGCCGAGGACGTCCAGGCCGCCTGCGAGGCCTACGACAAGGCCCTCGCCGAGGCCGGCGGCGTCGACCTGCAGATCCTCGGCATCGGCACCGACGGGCACATCGGCTTCAACGAGCCGTGCTCCTCCCTCGCCTCCCGCACCCGGATCAAGACGCTCACCGAGCAGACCCGCGTCGACAACGCCCGCTTCTTCGACGACGACATCGAGCAGGTCCCCCACCACGTCATCACCCAGGGCATCGGGACCATCCTCGAAGCCCGCCACCTGGTGCTGCTCGCCACCGGCGAGGGCAAGGCCGAAGCCGTCGCGCAGACCGTCGAGGGCCCGGTCGCCGCGCTCGTGCCCGCCTCCGCGCTCCAGCTCCACCCCCACGCCACCGTCGTCGTGGACGAGGCCGCCGCCTCCAAGCTGAAGCTCGCCGACTACTTCCGCCACACCTACGCCGCCAAGCCCGACTGGCAGGGCATCTGAACCGTCCGGTTCCCGCTGCGCACAGCGAAGGGCCCGGCACCTGTTCAGGTGCCGGGCCCTTCGCGTACGACCGTGTACCAGCGTCTACGACCGCGGACAGCGGGTGTCGCAGGCGGCCGGTCAGGCGCCGGTTCCGACGACGGCCTCCGCGGCCGCGCGGCCGCAGACCCGGGCCGCGCCGTGCGTGGCGATGTGCAGGGCCCCGCGGGGCTCCGCCTCGTTGAGGCCCATCTCGACCACGACCGTGTCGGGGCGGGCCGCGACCAGGGCTTCCAGGGCCTCGGTCATCCACGGGTGCCGGTGGACGTCGCGTACGACCGCCACGATCCGCCGCTCCCCCGCGGCGGACAGGACGGCGGCCACGGAGGACTCGTCGTACGAGCCGGTCTCCGTGCCGGGGAGCAGCCGCTCCAGCTCCGCCGCGATGCCCCAGGGCGTCTCGTCGCCGACCGCGAAGTTCGCGACCGGAGTGAAGGAGGCCACGTAGGGAGCGCTGGTCATCGGCGTGTGGGGCCGCTCCCCCCGGGTCACCTTCAGGGCCCTGCGGGCCGCCACGAGTCCGATGTCGGCGCCGGGCGCGGTCCCCTCCTGCACTGCCGCGCCCGACACCGATCCAGCCCCCCTGGCCCGGTGCGCCTGGGTCCAGGCCGCCAGGGCGCGCACGCGCGCCGCGGCGTCGGCCAGCCGCTCCTCGGGCAGTTCACCGGTCCGTACCGCGCTGACGAGCGCGTCGCGCAGGCGCAGCACGGTGTCCTCGTCGCACAGCCCGCCGCCGACGCAGATGGCGTCGGCTCCCGCCGCGATGGCGAGGACCGAACCGCGCTCGATGCCGTACGTCGCCGAGACGGCCTGCATCTCCATGCCGTCGGTGACGATCAGCCCCTCGAAGCCCAGTTCCTGGCGGAGCAGACCGGTGAGGATCTGGGGGCTCAGGGTGGCCGGGCGGTGGGGGTCGAGCGCGGAGAGCAGAATATGCGCGCTCATGACCGCTTTGGTACCGGCGGCGACGGCGGCCCGGAAAGGTACCAGCTCACGGGTGTGCAGTGTGGCGAGGTCCACATCGATCCGGGGCAGCGCGTCGTGGGAGTCGACGTTCGTGTCGCCGTGTCCGGGGAAGTGCTTCGTGCAGGCCGCGACGCCGACGCCCTGAAGGCCGTCGACGTAGGCCACGGTGTGCCGGGCGACCAGGTCGGGGTCCGGCCCGAAGGACCGGACCCCGATGACCGGGTTCTCGGCGTTGGAGTTGACGTCGGCGGACGGTGCCCAGTTGAGGTCGACGCCGCACGCGGCGAGCCGGCGGCCGAGTTCGCGGGCCACGGCCCGGGTGAGCTCGACGTCGTCGACGCTTCCCAGCGCGTAGTTGCCGGGGAAGGAGGAGCCCTGCTTGACCTCCAGGCGGGTCACGTCCCCGCCCTCCTCGTCGATGGCGACGAGGACGTCGTCCCGCTCGGCCCTCAGCTGCGCCGTGAGCGCGGTGAGCTGGACGGGGTCGACGATGTTCCGGCCGAACAGGCCGACCGACGACAGGCCCTCGCCGATGCGCCGGAGCAGCCAGTCGGGCGCGGTGGTGCCGACGAAGCCGGGCTGGAGCACGGTGAGCGCGTCACGGGTCAGGGTGTCCGTGCCGTGTACGAGTGTGGTCATGAGGAGCCCTTATCCCTTCACCGCGCCGGCGGTCATGCCGCCGACGGCCTTGCGCTGGAGGAAGAGGAAGACGACGAGCACGGGAAGTGCGAAGAGCGTGGAGGCGGCCATGGTGGCGCCCCAGTCGCTGCCGAACGCGGTCTGGAACTGGGTCAGCCAGAGCGTCAGGGTCTGCGACTCCTTGTCCTTGTTGAGCATGAGGATCATGGCGAACTCGTTCCAGGCGGTGATGAAGCCGAAGAGCGAGGTCGACATCAGTCCGGGCGCGAGCAGCGGGAAGATCACCTTGCGGAACGCCTGGCCGCGGGTGCAGCCGTCGATCTGCGCGGCCTCCTCCAGTTCGACCGGGACGGCGGCGATGAAGCCGCGCAGGGTCCAGATCGTGAAGGGGAGGACCATGACGAAGTAGATGAGCGTGAGCATCGGGATGCTGTTCAGCATGTCGTTCTCACGGGAGATCATGTACATCGCGATGACCATGACCTCCCAGGGGGCCATCTGCGCCATCATCACGATGAGGACGATGCCCTTGCGTCCCTTGAACCGGAGGCGGGCGATCGCGAAGCTCGCGGCCAGGGCGACGACGAGGGCGAGGAGCACCGCGCCGAGGGTGACCATGAGGCTGTTGCCGACGTACGTCCAGAAGAGGTCGACGCCGGTGGCCGTCGTGTAGTTCTCGAACGTCGGCGTGAAGACGAAGACGGGGTCCTTCGTCATGATCTCGTGCTGCGGCTTCAGCGAGGACGAGAACATCCAGTAGACGGGGAAGACGAACACCACGGCGATCACGAGGGCGCTGACGTTCTTGGCGACCGCGCCGACCGTGACCGGCTTCCTGGTGCGCAGCTTCTGCGGAGTCTGGGTGGTGGCGCTCACAGCTCCTCCTCCTGCTTCAGGATCAGGCGGAAGTAGAAGGACATGACCGCGATGAGCATCACGATCGTCAGGATGGAGATGGCGGCGGCGACACCGTAGTGGAACTGGCCGACGCCCTCGATGTAGGCGTAGACCGGGAGGGTCTCGGAGCCGCGGTCGGGGCCGCCCTGGTTCATCGCGTACACCTGGGCGAACGCCTTGAAGATCCAGATGATCTCCAGGAACGTGGTGATCATGAAGAAGGACTTCAGGTTGGGGAAGACCACGGCCCAGAAGGTCCGCCAGCCGCTGGCGCCGTCCATCTTGGCGGCCTCGTACAGCTCGGACCCGATGGTGGTCAGGCCGGCGTACATGTTGAGGGCGACGAAGGGGACGGAGCCCCAGACGAGCAGGAGCAGGATGATGACCAGGGTGGAGAAGCCGGTCTCGAACCAGTTGTGCTGCTCGTAGCCGGAGAAGCCGAGCGTGCGCATCACCCAGTTCGCCACACCGAACTGCTCGTCGAAGAGCCAGCGGAAGACGGTGACGGAGGCGACGATCGGCATGGCCCAGGCGAACATCAGGGACAGCGAGAGGACCAGCCGCATCTTCTTGCCGAGGCGGTTGAGCAGCAGACCTATGCCCGTGCCGATCGCCATGATGAGGGCGACGTTGACGGCCGTGAAGACGACGCTTCGGACGGCGACGGACCAGAAGTGCGAGTCCCCGAGGAGCTCGGTGTAGTTCTGGAAGCCGATCCAGACCGTCTCGCGGGTGATGAACTCCTTCCGGTTGAGCTGCTGGAAGGAGAGGATCACATTGCGGATCAGCGGGTAGAGCAGCAGCACCGCCATGGACAGCAGGGCAGGCGCGACGAGCAGGTACGGCAGCAGCCCGCCGGGCAGGGAGCGTCTGCCGCGCGCGGGCCGAAGGACTTCCTTCGGGCCTGAAGGGGGTGGCGGAGTCTGGGACTTCTCGGCCGCCCTCCCGGGCGCGTCCTGGGGACCGGCGGTCGCCGTCCCCGGGGAGTCCACGGTCATGGTCTTATTCCTCGCGGTTCTGGGGCTCCCGCGCCCACCGGGGCACGGCCCGGGGGAGCGGGCCGCTGATCACTGCATCGCTGCAAAGGCCGGTGGTGGGGGGGGGGGGGGGGGGGGCCCCCCCCCCCCCCCCCCCCCCCGGGGGGATAAAAAAAAGAGGGAGGCCGCCGCACAAAATTTTTTTTTGTGAGGGGGGGGGGGGGGGATTAAAAAA
>NZ_JBHXSA010000007.1:248634-309105 GCF_042716475.1 Streptomyces sp. NPDC058671
CTCGGCCGCCCCCGCCCCGCCGGGCGCGGCCCGGGGGGCGGGCCCCTCGTTATCAGTTGTGCGCCCACCCGGCCGGGGCGGGGGGGCTCCCCCCCCCCCCCCCACCACCGGGCCACCGACTACTGCTGGTTGAGGCGCTCGTTGATGATCTTGTCGGCCGCCTCGCCGGCGGCCTTGGGGTCGCCACCCTTCAGGACCTTGGTCATGAAGTCCTTGATCGGGTTCGGGGCGGTCTCGACGTTCGCCCAGCCCGGGGTCACCGGGGTGACCTTGCCGGAGGCGGACGAGAGGGCCATGGCCTCGGCGAAGGAGCCCGCGGCCGGCTTGAACTGCGCGGCGTCGGTGTTCGGAAGCAGCGCGCCTTCGGTGGCGGCGGCGTACTTCGTCATGAAGTCCTTGCCGGCGGCGAGGGCCAGCCACTCCTTCGCGAGGTCCTTGTTCGGGGAGCGCTCGGCGATGGCGAGGTTGGAGCCGCCGAGGAAGACGGAGCCCGGCTTGTCGGCGGTCTTGCCCGGGATCGGGAAGTAGCCGAAGTCAGCGGTCTTGCCCGCCTTCTTCATGGCGTCGATCGCGCCGCCGGCCTCCCAGCCGAGACCGATCCAGGACGCGACGCCGCCCTTGGGGACGATGTCGGTGGACTGCTGCGGGGTCGCCTCGTCCTTGTCCTTGGGAGCGGTGGAGTAGGACGCCAGCTCCTTGTAGAAGTTCACGGCGTTGACGGCCTCGGGGGAGGACAGGTTGCCCTTCCACTTGTCGCCGTCCTTGACCGCGAGGTCGCTGCCCTCGTCCCAGATGAGGCCGGCGAGGACGTACCAGGACTGACCCGGCAGGTAGATCGCCTGCGACTTGGGGTCGGAGGCCTTGAGCTTCTTCAGACCGTCGATCCACTCGGCGCGGGTCTTCGGCGGAGTGACCCCGGCCTTCTTGAAGGCGGCCTTGTCGTAGACGACGACGCGGTTGGCGGCGTACCACGGGGCGGAGTAGAGCTTGCCGTCCAGCTCGTTGGAGGCGACCATGCCCTTGTTCCAGGCGTCGTAGCCCAGGGTGGCCTTGTCGCCGGTCAGGTCGGCGAGGCCGCCGGTGACGGCGTAGCCCGCGGTCTGGGTGTTGCCCAGCTCCAGGACGTCCGGCGGGGTGTCCTCGGAGAGGGCGGTGGTGACCTTCTCCTGGATGCCGTTCCAGATCTGCTTCTCGACCTTGACCTTGACGCCCGGGTGCTTGGCCTCGAAGGCCTTGTTCACCTCGGCCATCCAGGCGTCCGGAGCGGAGCCGTCCATGACCCAGACCGTCAGGGTCTTGTCGCCCCCGGCCGACGCCTTGGCGCCGTCCTTGCCCTTGTCGCTGTCGGAACCACACGCAGCGATAGAGACCATCATGCCTGCGACGCCGATCGCCGCGATGAGCTTGCGCTTCACGCCACCCTCCTCAGGGATGCTGCAACCCCTGCCCACCGCGCGAAGACATACGTCGGGTAGTGCTCGTGGGGCTGGGACCTGGTCTTTAATGGTTTAGACCAGTACCCGGAGCTTGGCCTAGACCTTTAGGGGTGTCAAGGGTGTATAAGAAGGGCAGTCGCGTCCGTTATCGGACCGACACCTGAGGGAGGGCGACGACCCGTGACCGGTCCGTGCCACCATGTGAGCCGCTACAGACGGAGGAGCCGGTGACGGCAGCAGCACAGGAGTCGGGAAGGCAGGCCATGGCCACGGACGCGGGCAGCACGGAGACGGAGGGCGGGACGCCCACCCGTACCGCGCGCGTGCCCAAGTACTACCGACTCAAGAAGCATTTGCTCGACATGACGGAGACCCTGCCGCCCGGCACACCGGTCCCGCCGGAGCGGACGCTCGCCGCCGAGTTCGACACGTCACGGACCACCGTGCGCCAGGCCCTCCAGGAGCTGGTCGTCGAGGGCCGCCTGGAGCGCATCCAGGGCAAGGGCACGTTCGTCGCCAAGCCCAAGGTCTCCCAGGCCCTGCAACTCACCTCCTACACGGAGGACATGCGCGCCCAGGGCCTCGAACCCACCTCGCAGCTCCTCGACATCGGATACGTCACCGCCGACGACACCCTCGCCGGGCTGCTCGACATCTCGACCGGCGGCCGGGTGCTCCGCATCGAGCGCCTGCGGCTCGCGAGCGGCGAGCCCATGGCGATCGAGACCACCCATCTGTCGGCGAAGCGCTTCCCCGCCCTGCGCCGGTCGCTGGTGAAGTACACCTCGCTGTACACCGCGCTCGCGGAGGTCTACGACGTGCACCTCGCCGAGGCCGAGGAGACCATCGAGACCTCCCTCGCCACCCCGCGCGAGGCCGGGCTGCTCGGCACGGACGTGGGCCTGCCGATGCTGATGCTCTCCCGCCACTCCGTGGACGCCGACGGCGAGCCGGTGGAGTGGGTGCGGTCCGTGTACCGCGGCGACCGGTACAAGTTCGTGGCGCGCCTCAAGCGCCCCAACGGCTGACCCCCGCCCCTTCCGTACGCCAGAGCGGCCGCACCCCACCGGGTGCGGCCGTGCCGCGTTTCCGGAGCCGTACGAGGAGACGACGGCCCCGTACGAGGAGGCGTCGACCGCCGTACGAGGAGATGACGCCCCGTACGAGGAGGCCGTCGACCCCCGTACGAGGAGATGACGGCCCCCCGGCACCTTCCGCCTGGCAGGAACGTGACGGCCCCGGGAAACCCCCTGGTGAGCGGAGCGCGGCGGCCGGGCGTACGGCGTGGCTCCTAGCGGCCACGCGGTTGGCGCCAGCCGTTCCCCGGTGACAGGGCACCGCGACCGGGCCAGTCTTGGACCTGTCGGAGCCGCCCGGCAGAGCCCCGGAGCGGCGCCGGGAGAAGCACCCCCGGAAGACCCGCTCCGCGCCGTTCACCCCGTCTCGCCAGGAAGGCACGTCCGCCATGCCCAGCAGCGCCCGTCACGCCACTTTCGTCCGCGTTCAGCTCCGGCCCGTCCTCGCCCTGTTCGTCCCGGCCGCGGCCGCGCTGGCCCTCGTCCTCTCCGCCCAGTCGGCGCCCGGGGCGGCGGTCGTCACCGCCGAGGACGTGACCGCCCCGGCCACGCAGCCCGCCGACAGCGGCGACGGGTTCTCCTGGGGCTGATCGTCATCTACCTCGTCGGCATCTCGATGAGGGCACCGGACGACGAACCCGCACCGGACACCGACCCACCGGCCCCGTCCGCCGCCGCACTCGTCGAGACGCTGCACCGCGTCGCCCGTCCGCAGGACCGCTTCGAGTCCGCACGGGCGCTGGTCCTCGACCGGTCGGTCCGGCTCGCCCTGTACATCCGGGGCCCCGACGAGATCGAGGCCGTCGGCCACGCGCTGCTGCTCTGCCGGCGTCTCCTCGGCCACTCCCCCGCGCTCTCCCGCCACCGCATCGCGGACTTCCGGCTGCTCTGAAGACCCGCGAGATCCCCGCGCCACCCCAAGGAACCCCCATGCCAAGGGCCCGTCCCAGCGTGTCCGTCATCATCCCCAACTACAACTACGAGAAGACCCTCCGCGCCTGTCTGACCTCGGTCTTCGCCCAGAGCCACACCCCGATCGACGTGATCGTCGTCGACGACGCGAGCACCGACGCGTCCCGGGACATCGCCCGCGAGTTCGACGTCGTCCTGATCGCCAACCCCCGCAACAGCGGCGTGTCCACCGCCCGCAACCTCGGCGCCGCCGCCGCCCGGGGCGAGGTCCTCTTCTTCCTCGACTCCGACACGGCGCTCCACCCCGAGGCCCTCGCGAACGCCGCCGACCTGCTCCGGGACGACCCCGGTCTGGGCTGCGTCCACGGGGTCCTCGACCCCGAACCGCTCTTCGACGACGGCCCCGTGGAGCGCTACCACGCCCTCCACGCCCACTTCTGGCGCCGCCGGGCCGTCGGCGAGGTCCGGACCGCCTTCTTCGCCCTCGGCGCGATCCGCAAGGACGTCTTCGAGGCGACCGGCCCCTTCGACGAGAACCTCCGGGACTCGGAGGACGTCGAGTACAGCGGCCGGCTCGTCCGGACCCACCGCATCCTGATGACCGAGGCCATCCGCGGCCGGCACGACGACGTCGACCGGCTCGGGGACATGCTCCGTGAGCAGTACCGGCGTTCACAGCTCCTCATCGCGGCGCTCGGGCAGATACGGGAAGGCGGCCTCACCGCCAACCGGCCGCTCGGCGTCCTGGCCGCCGCGCTCACGCTCCCCACCCTGCCGTTCGGCCTGCTCACGCCCTGGCTGCTGCTCGTCCCGGCCGTGTGCGTGCTCCTCTTCGCCTGCGCCGACCCGGGCCTGAGCCGGTTCGCGCTCCGGACGCGGGGACCCGCCTTCCTCCTGTACTTCACCGCCGTCCACTTCGTGCTGCACCAGGCGATCGTGCTCGGCGCGGCGCGCGGCGCCGTCCGCCGGCTCACCGAGCCGGACTTCGGGCCGAGCGGACGCCGCCGTGTCGAGGACGTCCCGGGAGACCGCCCCGGGGCCCCCGCCGCCACCCCCACGACCACCGGGTGACCTCCGCCGACCCCCGTACGTCCCTCCCCTCAGGAGCCCGTTCATGGCCACGCCCACGCTCACCGGCCCCCAGGCGCCGACGGCCCGCCCGCCGGCCTCCCGACCCCCCAGTCGCCTCGCCGACCTCACCGCACTCGTCCGCCCGGGACAGTGGACGAAGAACCTGGTCGTCGTCCCGCTCGGACTGCTCGGCGCTCCCCGGCTCGACGCCGGAGCGCTCGGCGGGGCCGCGGCCGCGATCGGCGTCTTCACCCTCGCGTCCGCGCTGATCTACCTGGTCAACGACATCGGCGACCGGGACCGCGACCGCCGGCACCCGGAGAAGCGGCACCGGGCGATCGCCGCCGGTCGGATCGGCGTCGCCACCGCCGTCACCTTCGCCGCCGCCCTCGCCCTCCTCCTCGCGGCGACGGTCGCCCTGACGGTGACCACCGGCACGGCCTCGCTCGTGGACTGGTGGCCGGTCGCCGCGTACGTCGCGCTCAACGCCGCGTACAGCAAGGGCCTCAAGCACGTACCGCTGCTCGACGTCTTCATCGTCGCGCTCGGATTCGTCCTGCGCCTCGCCCAGGGCTGCCTGGCCTCGGGCAACCCGGTGCCCAGCTGGCTCGCCCTCTGCGTCCTCTCCCTCTGCCTGCTCCTGATCCTGGGCAAGCGGCGCCACGAGATGGCGGTCGGCGGGGTCCTGCACCGGCCCGCGCTGCGCGGCTACACCCTCGGCTTCCTCGACCAGCTGCTCGCCTTCACCGCGGTCCTCACGGCGGTCAGCTACGTCCTGCACGTGCGGGACAGTCCGGTCTTCGGCCCGCACGGCCCGCTGGTCGCCGTGTTCACCGCCCCGTTCGCGCTGTTCGGGCTCGCCCGCTACCTCCAGCTGCTCGTGGTCGACGCGGGCGGCGGCAACCCCTCACGGGCCCTGTTCAGCGACCGGATGACCGTCTCCAACGCCCTGCTCTGGTCGGCGCTGCTCGCCGGCGCGTGGCCGCTCAGCCACCTCGGCGCGTGAGGCGGTCATGACGACCACCGCCCCGGCCGCGGAGACGGCCACGCCCTCGACCGGGCCCGCCCCCCGGACCCGCCGCGGCCCGATCCGACGCGCCCTCCCCGTCCTCTTCCCCCTCGCCGTCGTCACCGGCATCGGCTTCGCCCTGTACGGCAGGGCCGGCGAGCTCGCCGCGCTCGTCCTGCGGCCCGACTCCGTCCCGTACCTGCTGACCGCGCTCGCCGCCAACGCCCTCGCCGTCCTGCTCTCCATGACCACCTGGCGCACCCTCCTCGCCGACCTGGGCCCCGGGGTGCCGGGCAGGACCGCGACCCGGATCTACTTCACCTCCTACCTCGGCAAGTACGTGCCCGGCGCCGTCTGGGGCGTCCTCGCCCAACTGCGGATGGGCGGGGCGGCAGGCGTCCCGGCACCGGTCGTGCTCGCCGTCTTCCTGCTCAACCTGATCGTGGCCGTCCTCACCGGTCTCGCCGTCGGCCCCCTCGCCGCGCCCTGGACGCTCGGCGCGGAGGCCTGGTGGCTGGTGCTGCCGGGCGCGGTCACCCTCGCCTGGGCCGTACGGCCCGGACTGCTGCACCACCTGGCCGCGTTCGCCGCCCGCCTCGCCCGGCGGCCCGCGCCGTCCACCCGGGCGAGCGACCGGGGCATGCGGCGGGCCCTCGCCTCCGCGACCGCCTCCTGGGCGGTCGGCGGACTGCACCTGTGGGCGCTCGCCGTGATGCTGGGCGCCCCGCCGCTGACCGCGCTGCCGGTCTGCGTGGGCGGCTTCGCCCTCGCCACGGCCGCCGCGAGCCTCGTGGTGGTGCTGCCCGACGGCTGGGGCGCCCGCGAGGCCCTGCTGCTCCTGGCGCTGACCGCCGTCCTGCCCTGGCAGGAGGCGACCGCCGTCGCCGTCGCCAGCCGGGTGGTCTGCACGCTCAGCGAGGTCCTCGTCGGCGGCGCCGCCCTGCTTCTGACCCTCCCCTCCCGTACCTCCCCCGCCTCCCCCACCGGCAAGACGCCCCCACCGACACGTTAGGACCGCGCACATGCCTCCGCTGTACTCCGTCGACGACTGCGAGTCGCTGACGACCAAGCAGGTCCACGGCCTGTACAAGGACCACGTCAACAAGAGCCAGGTCTCCCTGATGACCTCCTTCGGCTTCGGCCAGGAGCTCGTCGAGAGCGCCGAGGGCGTCTGGATCACCCAGCGCGACGGCCGCCGTGTGCTCGACTTCACCGGTGGCGTCGGCGTCCTCAACCACGGCCACAACCACCCCCGGATCCTCGCCGCCCGGCAGCGCTTCCAGGAGCGCAAGAGCATGGAGGTCCACAAGACCTACTTCTCGCCGTACATCGCGGCCCTCGGCCACAACCTCGCCGAGCTGCTGCCCGCCGACCTGACCATGTCCTTCTTCCCCAACTCCGGTGCGGAGGCGGTCGAGGGCGCGGTGAAGCTGGCGTACAAGTACCACGGCGGCCGGCGCTCCCGGGTGCTGCGGGCCGACATCTCCTTCCACGGCAAGCTCCTCGGCTCGGGCAGCCTGACCGGCCAGAACCAGTCCACCTTCCAGTTCCCGGGCATCCCCGGCGTGGGGATCTTCCGGTACGGGGACCTCGACTCGGTCCGGAAGCTGGTCGCGGAACACCGCACCGCCACCGGCGAGTCGGACGTGTACACGATCCTCATCGAGCCGTTGTCGGCGTCCACGATGAACGAGTGCTCGGAGGAGTTCCTGCGCGGGCTGCGGGAGCTGTGCACGGCCGAGGACATCGTGCTGCTCTTCGACGAGATCTACACCGGCTGGGGCAAGACGGGCACCCTCTTCCACTTCATGCGGTACGAGGGCCTGGTCCCCGACATCCTCACCACCTCGAAGTCCTTCGGCGGCGGCAAGTCCTCCATCTCCGCGTTCGTCGCCCGCGAACCCGTCTTCCGCAAGGCCTACGACAACCTCACGGACGCCCTGCTCCAGTCGACGTCGACCACCTACTACGGCTTCGGCGAGGAGGCGGTCACCGCGATCGAGGCGGTCAACGTGGCCGTCGAGGACGACTATCCGGCCCGCGCCCGGGACATCGGGCGGATCCTCGGCCCCGGTCTGGAGCGGATCGCCAAGGAGCACCCGGAGGTGGTGGCCGAGGTCCGCGGCCACGGCGCGCTGCACGGGATCTTCCTGCACAAGGGCCCGAAGGTCCTGGAACTGGTGACGAAGCTGGTGCCGGGCGCGATGACGAAGGACCCGCGCTTCCGCACCAAGCTCATCACCTCCGCGGTGGTCAACGCCCTCTACCGCGACCACGGCGTCTACGCGTACTACACGCTCAACGGCGACAACCCGCTGATGGCCGCCCCCTCACTGGTCGCCGAGCCGCACGAGGTCGAGTTCTTCCTGGACTCCCTCGACAAGACCCTGGCCCAGGGTCTGCCCCGTCTGCTCACCCGTTTCGTCAAGGAGAAGGTGTCGTCGCTGTGGTAGAGCGCATCGTGGTGACCGGCGGTGCCGGCATGCTCGGATCGACGCTGATCGACCGGCTCGTCGGCGACGGCCGACAGGTGCACTGCGTGGACCTGCGGGCCCCGCGCACGGAGCACGCGAACCTGACCCACACGGTCTCGGACATCCGGGACGCCGTCACGATGAAGCGGGTCACGGCGGACGCCGACGTGGTGGTCCACTGCGCGGCGGCCCTGCCCAGCTACCCCGCCGACACCATCCGGTCGGTCATCGTCGGCGGTACGGAGGCGGTCCTGACGGCGGCCGAGGCGAACGCCGTGCCCCGGGTCGTCCACATCTCCTCGACCGCCGTGTACGGCCTGCCCAAGCGGGTGCCGACCCCGGAGGAGCACCCGCGGGAGCCCGTCGACACCTACAGCGCCGCGAAGGCGGAGGCCGAGGAGGTCGCCGAACGCTTCCGTGGCCGGGGCACGTGCGTGCCGATCCTGCGGCCCAAGACCTTCCTCGGGCCGGGCCGGATGGGCCTGTTCGCGATGCTCTTCGAATGGGCCGACGAGGGCAGGAACTTCCCCGTCCTCGGCCGGGGCGACGTCCGCATCCAGATGTTCGACGTGGACGACCTGGTGGACGCGGTGGTGACCGCGATGGACGCGCCCGCCGAGCGCGCCGACGACACGTTCAACCTCGGGGCCACCGCGTTCGGCACGATACGCGAGGACTTCCAGGCCGTCCTGGACGCCGCGGGACACGGCAAGCGGGTCCGCTCACTGCCCGCGCGGCCCGCCCTCGCCGCTCTCAGCCTGCTCCAGCGCACCGGGCTCTCCCCGGTGTACGGGAGGCTGCTGCACAAGCTCCTCGACGACAGCTTCGTCTCCACCGACAAGGCCCGCGACGTCCTCGGCTTCCGGCCGAAGCACTCCAACCAGGACGCGATCCTGCGCACCTTCGCCTGGTGGCGCGAGCAGCGGCGGACCGCCGCCGCGCTCCCCGCCGCCGCCCGCCCCGCGAAGAAGAGCGAGGGCGTCACCAGTGTCGAACCGTGGCGGCAGGGAGCCCTCTCCCTCGCCAAGGTCCTTTTCTAGGAGAACCCGACCGTGTCCCTTCCCCTGGTCTCCGTCATCGTCCCCAACTACAACTACGGCCGCTCGATCGGCCTCTGCGTCGAGGCCGCCCTCGCCCAGACGTACCCGAACATCGAGGTCCTCGTCGTCGACGACTGCTCCACCGACGACTCCGCCGCCATCGCGGCGGCGGCCGGCGCCCGGGTGGTGTCCACCGGCGTCAACAGCGGGGTCGCGGTCGCCCGCAACCTCGGCGCCGAACTGTCCTCGGGCGAGATCCTGGTCTTCCTCGACTCCGACGTGGCCATGCACCCGGACGCCGTCGCGAAGTCGGTCGAGCTGCTCGGATCCGGACAGGGGTACGGGGCGATCTGCGGCACCTACGAGCCGGAACCCCTGATCCGCGACAGCCTGATCGAGGAGTACCGCTCGCTCCAGCAGTACTACCTGCTGCTGAGGTCCGAAGGAGTCATCGACACCGTCCACACCGCGATCCTGGCGATCCCGCGGCGGGTCTTCGACGAGGTGGGACCGTTCAACCCGATCCTGCGGCACACCGAGGACCAGGACTACGGGCGGCGCATCTCGGAGCGGTACACGGTCCTCAGCTCCCTGGAGGTGCTCGGCCGGCACGACCACGACGACACCGTGCGGATCGTCCTCGGCAAGGTCTTCGCCCGCGCGCGGCTCGCCGTACCGCTCATCCTGAGCCGCCGGGCGCTCCAGGGCGGCTTCGTCACCGGTCCACGGGCGGGCGCGAGCCTCGCCGCCCCGCTGACGGTGGCCGCGCTGGCCGCCCCGCCGCTGTGGGGCGTGGGATGGGCGCTGCTGCCGCTCGCCCTGTTCGCGCTGGGCGTGTGGGGCGATCTGGACATGTACCGGGTGGTGCGGCGGCATCGGGGGCGCGCGTTCCTCGGGTACTTCGTGGCGGTCAACTTCCTGGTGAACCTGACGGTGTGCGCGGCGATCGGGGTGGCGGGCGCGCAGTGGCTGTGCTCGAAGCGGTTCCGGCACCTGTACGACCCGCAGCCCCGCCCCGACCTCCCGCGCCTGGCGACGGAGGCGTCCCGTGGCTGACACGCTCGCACCGGCGCCCGTACGCGAGACCGGGCAGCCAGCCGCTCCCTCCCCCCGGCGGCGGCGCGACCGGCTCGTCCTCGGCGCGGCCCTGGCCTGGCCGGTGCTGCTGCTCGTGGAGTGGGCGGCGGACGGCCGGATCTGGCTCGGGCACCTGGTGGGCATCGTCCCGCCGGCCGCCTTCGTCCTGGTCCCGCTGCTGCTCGCGGCCCTCGCCGCCCTCGCCCGGGGCGCCGCCCGGTGGCGGAGCCTGGCGGCCGCCGTGCTCGCGCTCGCCGTGGGCTTCGGGCAGTCGGGCTTCGACCCGGCGGCGCTGTGGCGGGCGGAGCCGAGGCCGGGCCCGGACTCCGTGCGGGTCTTCGCCTGGAACACCAACTCGTGGAACCAGCTCCTCGGCACGCAGGACCACTTCTACGCCTTCCTGAAGGCGAAGGACGCGGACGTCTACCTGCTGCACGAGTACCAGCACGTGACCGACGACCGGAAGGGCAGGCTGCCCGTCGACGACCTGGCACGGCTGCGCCGGGAGTTCCCCGGCCACCAGGTCGCGGTCCGGGGCGAGCTGGTGACGCTCTCCCGCTTCCCGATCGTGCGGCAGCCGGCCGTCGGCCCGGCCGGGGACCTGCCGCCCGGCGCGGACTGGGCGGCGGAGTACCGGGCGAACAAGGTGCTGCGGACGGACGTGCTGGTCAGGGGCCGGACGGTGTCCTTCTACAACGTGCACATGCCGGTGTGGAACAGCATGCCGGACGGGCTCCTGTCCGCCGCCTTCTACCGTCACATGCGGGAGCGGTTCGCCCCCCGCAAGGCCCAGTACGCGGGCCTGGAGGCCGACCTGGCGGCCAACCGCAACCCGGTGGTGGTGGCCGGCGACTTCAACGCGACGGCGGCGATGTCCGACCTCGACCCCCTGCGGGAGCGTCTCGACGACGCGGCGGACGTGAGCACCGACCCGTACCCCACGAGCTGGGAGGAGGGCGGGTGGAAGCCCTTCTGGCGGACCGACTGGGCGTTCACCGGGAACGGCGCGAGGGCCGAGCGGTACGTGTTCGGCGAGCCGGAGGAGCTGTCCGACCACGCGGTGCAGGACCTGTGGGTGTCCCTGCCGGGGAACGGGTGAGGACGTGGTGCTGTCCTGCGCCCTGGTCTGGGCGGGATTCCTCGCCCTGCACCTCGCGCTCAACGGGCGGTGGTGGCCCTGGCTCGCGGTCTCCCTGATCCCGCCGGTGACCTTCGCGGCCGTGCCGCTGGCCGTGCTCGCCTGCGCCGCCGCCACCGGCGGGCGGGGGGCGGCGGCGCTCGCCGCCGGCTGCCTGCTCGCGGGCTGGTCGCAGAACGGGGTCAACACGCGGGCGCTCCTCCCCGGCGCAGACCGCGCAGACCTCAGCGGCCGCACCGACCACACCGACCTGGGCGGTCGCCCCCGCCGGGCCCGTGCGGGGGACGGCGGGCCTCGGCTGGTGTCCTGGAACACCCAGCACTGGAACCAGGGCGGCGACCCGGACCGCTTCTACGCCTTCCTGCGCGGGCTCACGGCCGACGTCTACGTCCTCCAGGAGTACCTGAACGGCTTCGAGGGCGGCGAGGTCTGGGACATCGACGACGAGGAGCGGCTCCGCGCCTCGTTCCCCGGCCACCACCTGGCCGTCGGAAACAACTCGGTGACGCTGTCCCGGTTCCCGTCCGTCGGGCCGCCCACGCCGGTCGGCGCCTGCTCGCTCCGGGTGGACCTGCGGATCGGCGACGGGATCCTGTCCACGTACAACGTGCACATCCCCGTACAGCTGACCGTGATGAATCCCCTGCGTCCTGCCTTCCTCCGGGACATGCGGCGCCGGGCCGCCGCCCGCGACCGGGAGTACGCGGCGCTCGTCGCCGACCTGCGGGGCAACCCGCACCCGGTCGTGGTGACCGGTGACTTCAACACCAGCGCGGCCATCGGGGACATCCGCCGGATGCCCGCATCGCTGCGGGACGCCATCGGAGCCTGCCGCTCGGTCCTCCCCGCCAGCTGGAACGCCCGCGCCCGGCTGCGGCTGTGGCGGATCGACTGGGCGTTCACCGGCGGCGGCGCCCGGGTCGGCTCGTACCGCTTCCGGGACGCGCAGGGCCTCTCGGACCACCTGGTCCAGGAGCTGACCCTGACCGTGCCCCGCGAGAACCACTGACGAGAGAAAGGCATCAACTGATGGAGTACACGCGTCTGGGCGGCCCCGAGGGACCGCGCGTCAGCACGCTGTGCCTGGGCACCCTGCCGTTCGGCACCCGGATCGACGAGGCCGCCGCCTTCGCCGTCCTCGACCGCTTCCACGAGGCCGGCGGCACCTTCGTCGACACCGCCAACACCTACGCCTTCTGGGAGCCGGGCGCGACCGGCGCCGAGAGCGAGCTGCTCATCGGCCGCTGGCTGCGCAGCCGGGGCGTACGGGACGAGATGGTGATCGCCACGAAGGTCGGCGCCCTGCCGGACCCGCCGGGCTCGGCCTGGCCGGAGTACGCGGAGGGCCTCTCGGCCCCGGTGCTGCGCCGCCAGGTGGAGGAGAGCCTGAGGAACCTGGGCACGGACCGGATCGATCTCTACTACGCGCACATCGACGACCGGGCGACCCCGGTCGCGGAGACGATGGGTGCCTTCGGCGAGCTGAGGGACGCGGGGAAGATCGGCCGGGCCGGCTGCTCCAACTTCGCGGCCTGGCGGATCGAGGAGTCGCGGGGCGCGGCGGTCGCCGCGAGGGTGCCGGACTACGCGGCCGTGCAGCAGCGCTACACCTATCTGCGGCCGCGTCCGGGCGCGGAGTTCGGGGTGAACCCGCACGCCTCGGACGAGTTGCTCGACTATCTGGGGACGCGGCCGGAGCTGACGTTCACCGCGTACACGACCCAGCTGACGGGGGCGTACACCGATCCGGGCAAGGAGGTGCCGGAGCAGTACCGGCACGCGGGCTCCGAGCGGCGCCTCAAGGTCCTCGCGGAGGTCGCGGCGGAGCTGGGGGTGACCGCGAACCAGGTGGTCCTGGCCTGGGCCCTCGGCGGCGAGCTGCCGGTCCTGCCGGTGATCGGGGCGAGTTCGCCGGCGCAGCTGGACGAGTCGCTCGGCGCGGTGGGGCTGCGGCTCGACGCGGAGCTGAGGAAGCGGCTCGACGATGTCGACTGAACGGGCCTCCGCCGTGACGGCGTTCGCGCTCCGGCACCGGGTGGCCGTCATCGTGGTGTGGTCACTCGTGCTGCTGCTCGGCGGTGCGGCGGCGGTCGCGGGCCTCGGCCGGCTCGACCAGTCCTTCACCGCGTCCGGCGGGCCGGGTCACCGCGCGAACCAGGCGGTCCAGGAGCGGTACGGGAACGGGGCGGCCGTCGCCCCGCTGGTCGCCGTCGTCGTCTGGCCGGCGGGGACGGACGTACGGGCCCCGGCCACGGCGGCGCGGGTCGCGTCCGCCGTCGGGCGGGCGGCGGGCCCGGGAGCGCGGACGGTGTCGTACGCGGGCACGGGCGACGAGGGGTTCGTCGGGGCGGACGGCAGGACCGTGTACGCGCTGGTGTACCCGGGCGCCGGGAAGCCGGACCTGGCGGGGCTCACGGCCGTCGAGGAGGCGGCCGGCACCCTGCGTACCGGAGTGCGGTCGGCCCTGCCCGAGGCCCGGGTCGAGGTGACGGGTGTGTTGCCCCTCCAGCACGACAGCGCGGTGGCGGGGCCGGGGGCGTGGGCCCTCGCGGCGAAGGCGGCCTGTGCGCTCGGGCTGGTCGCGCTCCTCGTCCTGGCGTTCCGCTCGCCGGGTGGGGCCCTGGCCCCGCTGCTGCTCGCCGCGGCGACGTCGGTGGGGGCGCTGGTCCTGGTGGAGGCGGTCGCCGGGTTCACCGAGATCAGCTTCGTCGTCGTGTACCTGGTGCCGGTCACGGCGCTGGTGCTCGCGGTGCACCGCTGGGCGCAGCCGCCGGGGACCGCGGCCCGGTCCGCGGTGGCGGGCGGTGCGGCGGGGGCGGCGGCCTGCGCGGTCCTCGCGCTCTTCCCGGCCGCGTTCCTGCGCTCGGTCGGGACCGCGGGGCTCGCGGTGTGCGCGGTGGGCACGGCGGCGGCCCTGACCCTGGCGCCGGTCCTCCGCTCGAAGACGCCACGGATCGACGCGTCACGGCCCGGCCGGCGCTCCCGTGCCGTCCCCGCCGCGCTCGGTCTGACGCTCCTCGTCCTGCTGACCGGCGCGGCCACGCAGCTGAGAGTGGGCAATCCGGAGGCCCGTGCCCTGGTGGCGAGCGGCCCCGCCCGGGACGGTCTGGACCTGCTCGCCGCGGCCGGGGTGCCGACGGGGGCGCTGAACCCCCTGGAGGTCCTCGTGCCCGAGGGCGTGGACGCGGAGGCGGTGGCCGCGCGGGCGGCCCGGGTGCCGGGGGTGCTGCTGGCGGCGGCGCCGACGGACGCCGGGTGGCGCCGCGCCGGTTCGGCGGTGGTCGTGGTCGTGCCGGAGGAGGAACCGATGACGGCGGCGGGCGCCATGACGGTGACGGCCCTGCGCGCGACCCTCGCGGGCGCGGGACGGGGCGGCGCGGGGACGGGACTCGACGGCAGCACAGGCACGGGCGCGGGTGCGGGTGCGGGACCCGACGGCACGGGCGCGGGCGCGGGACCCGCCGGCGCGGGGACGGGCGCGGGTGCGGGACCCGGCGGCGCGGGTGCGGGCCCGGACCGTCCCGTCCTCGTCGGCGGTTCGGGCGTGGTGGACCGCGACCTCGTGGACGGGGTCTACGGGCTCCTGCCGTACGCGGTCCCGGCAGCGGCCCTGGCGGCGTTCGGCGTGCTCGTGGCCTTCACCGCGGCGGGCGCGGCCGCCCGCGCCGTGGCCGGCGCCCTGCTCGCCGCCACCGCGTCGGCGGGGGCCCTCACCGTCCTGTGGCAGTGGGGCCCCGCGGACACCGGCGCGGTGACGGGCTGGGTCCCCCTCGTCGTGGGCGTGTTCGCCTTCTGCGTCTCCCTCGACCGGGCGGTCGCCTCGGCGGCGGGCGGTCCGCCGTGGGCGGGTCCGGTGGCGGCGGGCGCGGGCGCGCTCGCGGTGCTCGCCGTCGGGATCGGTCCGCAGGTCGAACTGGCGCTGCTCGTCTCGGGGTTCGCGATGGCGGGGACGCTGGACGCGCTGGGCGGCCGACGGCTCACCGCACGGGGGTCCGGACCGACGGGCGGACCGGCCGTCGTACCCCGGAGTTCATCCCAATTGGTCTAGACCTAGACAGTGTCTCGCGCTTAGCATCGACGACCGCGATCACCAACGCGTTCGATCGCGCGACGGCACGTGACGACGGGGACGACGGGGGAGATGACGGATGTTGGAGGCGCTCGGCATAAAGGAGTCGACGGAGGCCGTCTACCGCCTGCTCCTGGAGCGGCCCGAGTACGACGTGACGGAGATGGCGGCCCACCTCGGCCGCCCCGAACCAGAGGTCCGCGAGGCGCTCGCCTGCCTCGCGGACCTCAAGCTCGTCCTCATGGACGACTCCTCGGGCGAGGTCGAGCCCTTCAACCCGGATGTCGGTTTCTCCTTCCTGCTGTCCCGCGCCGAAGCCGAACTGAGCAAGCGGAAACGCCAGGTCGAGCAGGCCGGCCGGGCCGTGGCGGGCATTCTCGCCTCGTACGCCGACCACGCCGAACCGGGCGTCCGGCACGACCTCGTGGACCGCATCACCGGCCTCGACAACGTCCGCGAACGCCTTGAGGACCTGGCCGCGAACGCCCGCACCGAGTGCCTCTCGCTCCTCCCGGGCGGGGCGCAGCTCCCCGACACGATGGACGCGAGCCAGCCGCTCGACCAACTGGCCCTGGAACGCGGTGTGCGGATCCGGTCGATCTACCAGGAGAGCTTCCGCAACGACCCGCCGACCGTCGAGTACGTCCGCTGGTACTGCGAACTCGGCGGCGAGGCCCGGACCGTGCCCGTGGTCCCGATGCTCATGGTGATCGTCGACCGCGAGGCCGCGCTCGTCCCCGTCGACCCGGAGGACGGGCGCGCGGGCGCCCTCGAAGTCCGCAGCCCCGGGCTCGTGCACGCGCTCCTGGTGCTCTTCGACCGCCTGTGGGACACCGGAACCCCGTTCGGCGAGACCCCGCGCCGGGACGCGCACGACCTGTCGCCGCAGGAGCGGGAGTTGCTCATGCTGCTCGGCATCGGCTGCACGGACGACATCGCCGCCCGGCGGCTCGGGATCTCCCTGCGGACCGTGCGCCGGATGAGTTCGGAGCTGATGAACCGGCTCGGCGCGCGCAGCCGTTTCGAGGCGGGCGTACGGGCCGCCAAGGAGGGCTGGCTCTGACCCGGCGACCCCGACGGCCCCATGAATCACTTCCGTTATGCGGACAGGGGTTCCGTGGAGCGTGGCCGTCCCCTAGATTTCCCCACCATTAACGAGGTGATCAGCGAGGGGACGGGAATCGCCATGTCAGACGCGCCAGATACGACACAAGGGAAACAACCCACCATCACACCCATGCGGGTGGTGATCGGACTCTGTCTGTTCGCCCCGTTCGTGGCGATGCTCTGGGTGAGCTCCTACGCGAAGACCGAACCGCTCCTCGCCGGCATCCCGTTCTTCTACTGGTACCAGATGCTCTGGGTGCTGGTCTCCACCGTGCTCACCATGGTCGCCTACAAGCTGTGGCAGATCGACCAGCGCGGCCGCAAGGGTGGTGACGCGCGATGAAGGACGGCGTGAACGGCGTCGCACTCGCCGTCTTCATCTTCTTCTTCCTGGCCGTCACGGTCATGGGCTTCCTCGCCTCGCGCTGGCGCAGGGCGGAGAACGAGAACAGCCTCGACGAGTGGGGCCTGGGCGGCCGCTCGTTCGGCACCTGGGTGACCTGGTTCCTGCTCGGCGGCGACCTCTACACCGCGTACACCTTCGTCGCCGTCCCGGCGGCCATCTACGCGGCGGGCGCGGCCGGCTTCTTCGCCGTGCCGTACACGATCCTGGTCTACCCGCTGATCTTCACCTTCCTGCCGCGCCTGTGGTCGGTCTCGCACAAGCACGGCTACGTCACCACCTCGGACTTCGTACGCGGCCGCTACGGCTCCAAGGGCCTGTCCCTCGCGGTGGCGGTCACCGGCATCCTCGCCACCATGCCGTACATCGCGCTCCAGCTCGTCGGCATCCAGGCCGTCCTGGACGTGATGGGCGTCGGCGGCGGCGAGACCACCCACTGGTTCATCAAGGACCTGCCGCTGCTCATCGCGTTCGGTGTCCTCGCGGCGTACACGTACTCCTCGGGCCTGCGGGCGCCCGCGCTCATCGCCTTCGTCAAGGACACCCTGATCTACATCGTCATCGCGGTGGCGATCATCTACATCCCGATCAAGCTGGGCGGCTTCGACGAGATCTTCGCCAAGGCCGGCGAGGCGTACGCGCAGACCAACCCGGCGACGGACAAGCCGCGCGGGTCGCTCGTCCCCGGCGAGGCCGGCCAGTGGACGTACGCGACGCTCGCGCTCGGCTCGGCGCTCGCCCTGTTCATGTACCCGCACTCCATCACGGCGACGCTGTCGTCCCGGAGCCGTGAGGTCATCCGCCGCAACACCACCATCCTGCCGCTGTACTCGCTGATGCTGGGCCTGCTCGCGCTGCTCGGCTTCATGGCGATCGCCGCCGGCATCCAGGTGAAGAACGGGCAGCTCGCCATCCCGCAGCTGTTCGAGACGATGTTCCCCGACTGGTTCGCCGGCGTCGCGTTCGCCGCGATCGGCATCGGCGCGCTCGTCCCGGCCGCGATCATGTCGATCGCCGCGGCCAACCTCTTCACGAGGAACATCTACAAGGACTTCATCAAGAAGGACGCGACCCCGGCGCAGGAGACCAAGGTCTCCAAGATCGTCTCGCTCCTGGTGAAGGTCGGCGCCCTCGCCTTCGTCCTCACCATGGACAAGACGGTCGCGATCAACTTCCAGCTGCTCGGCGGCATCTGGATCCTTCAGACCTTCCCGGCCCTCGTCGGCGGCCTCTTCACCCGCTGGTTCCACCGCTGGGCACTGCTCGCCGGCTGGGCCGTCGGCATGCTCTACGGCACGGTCGCCGCGTACGGGGTCGCCAGCCCGACCCAGAAGCACTTCGGCGGCTCCTCCGCCGAGATCCCGGGGATCGGCGAGATCGGCTACATCGGTCTCACCGCCTTCGTCCTCAACCTCCTCGTCACGGTCGTCCTCACCTTCGTCCTCAAGGCCGTCAAGGCCCCCGAGGGCATCGACGAGACCTCCCCCTCGGACTACACGGCCGACGCCGGTGACACCGGCGTGCAGACCGACATGCCGAAACTCGCCGCCGAGACGCGCTGACCCCACACATCGGCCCCCGCACGGCCGCACGCGAAGGGGCCCGGGATCTCCACCAGGAATCCCGGGCCCCTTCGCGTCCCCGGGAAGGCACACTTCCCCCATGGACTTCACCATCAGGGCGGTACGGCCCGAGGAGTACGAGGCGCTCGGAGAGCTCACCGCCGGCACCTACCTGAACGACGGGCTGCTGCAGCACGGGGCGGAGGACTTCTACCTGGAGATCCTGCGGGACACCGCGCGGCGGGCGCGCGAGAGCGAGGTGCTCGTCGCCGAGGACGCCGAGGGGACGCTCCTCGGCGGGGTGACCTTCGCCACCGGCGACACCCGCTGGGCGGACATCGCGGTGACGGGCGAGGCCGAGTTCCGGATGCTCGCCGTCGCCCGTGAGGCCCGCGGCCGGGGCGTCGGAGAGGCCCTCGTACGGGCCTGCGTCGACCGCGCCCGGGCCCTGCCGGGGAGCGAGCGGATCGTGCTCTCCACGGACGTGAGGATGCGCTCCGCGCACCGGATCTACGAGCGCCTGGGCTTCGTCCGCACCCCCCACCGGGACTGGGAACCGACCCCCGGCCTTCTGCTGCTCACCTACGCCCTGGAGTTCTGAAGCCGGGCGGCGACACAACATGTGGGGGGTGCGATCAGCGGAGCCCCCCACATGTATGCTCGTGCTCGCTGTCGACGCAGGGGAATCCGGCGCGAATCCGGAACTGTCCCGCAACGGTGTGCTTCGTACGGATACATCACATTCGTACGAGGTGAGTCCGAGGACCTGCCGGCAGCGCACCCGGTCCGTCCGTTCCGGGTGCCACTGACGTCCGGGCCTCGCGGAGTGGGCCGGTGGAAGCGTCGCGTCCGGCGTTACGGACGCCCGCGTGCCCGCCTTCCCCCGCCGCGGCCCCGAGCCGAGCGAGGGAGAGCCCCCACGTGACCATCGCGCCCGCCGATCCGGCGTCCGCCGAGGCTTCCGCGGTCGAGAGCGACGGCCCCGGGACCGTGCTGCTGCGGACCCTGACCGACCTCACCGCCGATCTCCCCGACACCGACCCCGGCAAGGTCGCCGCCGCCGCGCTCCGCGGCCGCAGCGCCACGTCGGACGAGGCGGAGCTGCGCGAGCTGGCCACCGAGGCGGCCGCGGGCCTGATCGCGGAGGACCCGGCCTACTCCCGGCTCGCCGCCCGGCTCCTCACCGTCACCATCGCCGACGAGGCGGCCGGCCAGGGCGCCTTCTCCTTCTCCGCCTCCGTCGCCGTCGGTCACCGCGAGGGCCTGATCGCCGACCGCACCGCCGAGTTCGTCGCCCAGCACGCGGCCCGCCTGGACGCGACGATCGACCAGGCCGCCGACGACCGCTTCGGCTACTTCGGCCTGCGCACCCTCTACTCGCGCTACCTCCTGCGCCACCCGATCACCCGCCAGGTCGTCGAGACCCCGCAGCACTTCATGCTGCGCGTCGCCTGCGGTCTCGCCGAGGACGACAGCACCCGGGCCCTGGACGAGGTCACCGCGCTGTACGGCCTGATGAGCCGCCTGGACTACCTGCCGTCCTCCCCCACGCTCTTCAACTCCGGCACCCGCCACCCGCAGATGTCCTCCTGCTACCTGCTCGACTCCCCGCTGGACGAGCTGGACTCCATCTACGACCGCTACCACCAGGTGGCGCGCCTCTCGAAGCACGCGGGCGGCATCGGCCTCTCGTACTCCCGCATCCGGGCCCGCGGTTCGCTGATCCGGGGCACCAACGGGCACTCCAACGGCATCGTGCCGTTCCTGAAGACCCTCGACGCCTCCGTCGCCGCCGTGAACCAGGGCGGCCGCCGCAAGGGCGCCGCGGCCGTCTACCTGGAGACCTGGCACGCGGACATCGAGGAGTTCCTGGAACTCCGCGACAACACGGGCGAGGACCAGCGCCGCACGCACAACCTGAACCTGGCGCACTGGATCCCGGACGAGTTCATGCGCCGCGTCAACGCCGACGCCGACTGGTCGCTGTTCTCCCCCGCTGACGTGCCCGAGCTGGTCGACCTGTGGGGCGAGGAGTTCGACGCCGCCTACCGCGCGGCCGAGGCGGCGGGCCTGGCCCGCAAGACGATGCCGGCCCGCGACCTGTACGGCCGGATGATGCGGACCCTGGCCCAGACCGGCAACGGCTGGATGACCTTCAAGGACGCCTCCAACCGTACGGCCAACCAGACCGCCGAGCCCGGCCACACCGTCCACTCCTCGAACCTCTGCACGGAGATCCTGGAGGTCACCGACGACGGCGAGACGGCCGTCTGCAACCTGGGCTCGGTCAACCTCGGCGCGTTCGTGGACAGCACCGCACAGGACATCGACTGGGAGCGCCTCGACGCCACCGTCCGCACGGCCGTCACCTTCCTCGACCGCGTCGTCGACATCAACTTCTACCCGACCGAGCAGGCGGGCCGCTCCAACGCCCGCTGGCGGCCGGTGGGCCTGGGCGCGATGGGCCTCCAGGACGTCTTCTTCCAGCTGAAGCTGCCGTTCGACTCCGCCGAGGCACGCGCGCTCTCCACCCGGATCGCCGAGCGGATCCTGCTCGCCGCGTACGAGGCCTCCACCGACCTCGCCGAGCGCAACGGCCCTGTCCCCGCCTGGGACAAGACCCGCGCCGCCCGCGGAGTCCTGCACCCGGACCACTACGACGTGGAGCTGAACTGGCCGGAGCGCTGGGCCGCGCTGCGCGAGCGGATCGCCGCGGTCGGCATGCGCAACAGCCTGCTCCTGGCGATCGCGCCGACGGCGACCATCGCCTCGATCGCGGGCGTCTACGAGTGCATCGAGCCGCAGGTCTCCAACCTCTTCAAGCGCGAGACGCTCTCCGGCGAGTTCCTCCAGGTCAACTCCTACCTGGTCGACGAGCTGAAGCGGCTCGGCGTGTGGGACGCGCAGACCCGTGAGGCGCTGCGCGACGCCAACGGCTCGGTGGCCGGCTTCACCTGGGTCCCGGCCGAGGTCCGCGAGCTGTACCGCACGGCGTGGGAGATCCCCCAGCGCGGTCTGATCGACATGGCCGCCGCCCGCACCCCGTTCCTCGACCAGTCGCAGTCGCTGAACCTGTTCCTGGAGACACCGACCATCGGCAAGCTGTCGTCGATGTACGCGTACGCCTGGAAGCAGGGCCTGAAGACGACGTACTACCTGCGCTCCCGCCCGGCGACCCGGATCGCCCGCGCCGCGCAGGCGTCGACCGTGGCCGCCGCCCCGATCCCCGTCCAGGCGACCCCGGAAGACGCCGTCGCCTGCTCCCTCGAAAACCCCGAGTCCTGCGAGGCCTGCCAGTGATGAGCTCCACCGACCGGAAGAACCTCCTCGACCCGGGCTTCGAGCTGACCCTCCGTCCGATGCGCTACCCGGACTTCTACGAGCGCTACCGCGACGCGATCAAGAACACCTGGACCGTGGAGGAGGTCGACCTCCACTCGGACGTCGCCGACCTCGCCAGGCTCACCCCCGGTGAGCAGCACATGATCGGCCGCCTGGTCGCGTTCTTCGCGACCGGCGACTCGATCGTGTCGAACAACCTGGTCCTGACGCTGTACAAGCACATCAACTCCCCGGAGGCGCGCCTGTACCTGTCGCGCCAGCTGTTCGAGGAGGCCGTCCACGTCCAGTTCTACCTGACGCTGCTGGACACCTACCTGCCCGACCCGGACGACCGCGCCGCCGCGTTCGACGCCGTCGAGGAGATCCCCTCCATCCGCGAGAAGGCGCAGTTCTGCTTCCGCTGGATGGACTCGGTGGAGAAGATCGACCGCCTGGAGACCCAGGCCGACCGGCGCCGCTTCCTGCTGAACCTGATCTGCTTCGCCGCCTGCATCGAGGGCCTGTTCTTCTACGGCGCCTTCGCGTACGTGTACTGGTTCCGCTCCCGCGGCCTGCTGCACGGCCTGGCGACGGGCACCAACTGGGTGTTCCGGGACGAGACGATGCACATGAACTTCGCCTTCGAGGTCGTGGACACCGTCCGCAAGGAGGAGCCGGAGTTGTTCGACGCGGACCTTCAGCAGCAGGTCACGGACATGCTGAGGGAGGCCGTCGAGGCGGAGCTGCAGTTCGGCCGCGACCTGTGCGGCGACGGCCTGCCGGGCATGAACACCGAGTCGATGCGCGAGTACCTCCAGTGCGTCGCCGACCAGCGCCTTCAGCGTCTCGGCTTCGCCCCGGTGTACGGCTCGGAGAACCCGTTCGCGTTCATGGAGCTCCAGGGCGTCCAGGAGCTGACCAACTTCTTCGAGCGCCGCCCGTCCGCCTACCAGGTGGCGGTCGAGGGCTCGGTGGACCTGGACGAGGACTTCTAGGACCCGCTCGTACGAGAAGGGCCCCGCGCTCCGAGGAGTGCGGGGCCTTTCGCGTCGGTGCGGAGATCAGGCGTTCGGCACCGTCTCGTAGCGCGGGGTGCCCTCTTCCATCTGGCGCAGGGCGTCCTTGCGGTCGCGCTTGGAGAGGCGGTCGATGTACAGGTAACCGTACAGGTGGTCCGTCTCGTGCTGGAGGCAGCGGGCGAAGTAGCCGGTGCCGCGCACCTTGATCGGGTTGCCCTGGGCGTCCTGACCGTGGACCTCCGCGTAGTCGGGGCGGGCCAGCTCGGCGTAGGCGGTCGGCACGGACAGGCAGCCCTCGTTGGACTCGTCCAGGGCGCGCTGCTCGGCCGGGAGTTCCTGGAGGACGGGGTTGACGACGACACCGGTGTGGCGGACGCCCTCGTCGTCGGGGCAGTCGTAGACGAAGACCTTGAGGTCCACACCGATCTGGTTCGCCGCGAGGCCCACGCCCTCGGCGGCCTTCTGGCTGGCGAACATGTCGTCGATGAGGGACGCGAGCGAGTCGTCGAACTCGGTGACGTCCTTGCACTCCTTGTGGAGCACCGGGTTGCCGACGACGGTGATGGGGCGCGCCGTGCCGCGCTCGCGGTACGCGAGCTCGCGCGCCTCGCAGTCCTCCGTGTCCACGACGAACCCGTCGTTGGTCTGCTCGTCAGTTTCCTGCTGCGTCATGTCCGGCGCGTGCCTTCCTCGGAACCCCAGTGAACGATCCCGTACAGCCTACGGGCAGTGGTCAGCAGACCTCTTCGAGATCCCGCCACTCGCGGCTGTCCGGGCTGTCCGCCACCCAGCCGTCGAGGAGCCCGCGCACGAGTCCCGGCGGGGCCGCTATGCCGCACTCCCGCTCCGGGACCCAGAGTTCGCCGGGAGAGCGGTGGCCGAGCGGTCCGGGGTGTCCCGGCTCGCTGTGGTCGTGGGGGTCGGAGTGCTCTCCTTCGCCCTCGGCGCTCGGCATCGTCGACTCGGAGCAGGCCCGGCAGAGCAGCCGTACGGAGGACGACCAGTCCTCGGCGGCGAATCCGGCCTCGGCGGCGAGCTGTTCCAGCGCGTCCCGGTCGGCCTCGGTGGCCGCCTCGAGGAGGACCACCCAGGTGGGGACGGGTGAGGGTGCCCACAGCTCGATCTCGTCGAAGACCGGGTAGGAGGGTCCCGCGGTGGTGGTCCGCTCGCCGTTCGGCACGCCGTCGTGGAGGACGACCTCGCCCCAGCGGCGGCCGGAGGACGGCAGCGGGATGGAGAGGACCTCGATCCGGGCCGGGTCGAGCCGGCGGCCCCAGACGACCTCGGCCTCGCCCTCGGGCGAGAGGCGGACGGCGGCGCTGCCCAGCTCCATCCCGACGGGCTCGCCGGTGCCGGACGCGGCGCCGGGCACCTTGAGGCCGTACGCCTGCCAGGCGCGGCGGGCCAGGGGCCAGTCCTGGAGCGCGGTGGCCGCGATGCCGACGTTCCACCAGTCGGGGGCGCCGCTCTCCTTGTCGAGCAGCGCGACCGCGCGGAGCCCGGCGGCCCGCGCCTGCTCCCAGTCGTGCCGGAACTTGTGCAGCAGCGCCAGGTTGAACCAGGACTCCGAGAGCCAGGGCTCCAGATCCGCCGCGCGTGTGAGGAGCGCGCCCGCGTCCTCGTACCGTCCGTCGCCGATCAGCGTGAACGCGCGGTCGGTGGCCTGCCGCCATGAGGCGGAGGGCCGATGCCGTACCTTCCCGAAGATCTTCACGATTCCCGCCTGCCGGTCGCTTCACCCTCTTGTTCGCATCCAACCATGCCCGGTCGGACGCGCGCTCATTACCCATGGGTTACCCCGTGACCGCGGAGGTCACCCCCGCGGGTCCGCCCCGTGCCAGGACTCTGGCCAGGGATTCGACGACATCCGGGTGATAGTCGCGGGCGGTGCCGAGCCGGAGCCGCTCCAGGGCGTCGAGGGCGGCGCCCGCGCTCTCACCGCCCGCGAGGTCGTCGTAGGCGTTCACGGCCCGGACGATGCGGGCGGGCAGCGGCTGCTCGCGGTACGGGTCGGCCTGCCGCTCCACGATCACGGCGACGGCCGTGGGGACGCCGGTCCTGCGGACGACCTCGCCGCCCAGGTGGGCGATCCTGCGCTGCTCCTCGGCGGGCAGGAGTGCGGTGGCGCCGCCGTCGACCGGGTCGACGAGGGAGAGCTGGCCGATGTCGTGCATGAGCGCCGCCTGCTCCAGGACGGTCAGCTCGGCTCCGGAGAGGCCCAGCTCGCGGCCGACGGCGGTGCTGAGGGCGGCGACGCGGCGGGCGTGGCCGGGCGGGGTGCAGCCGGCGATCTCGGTGGCGCGGGCGAGGGACGCGATGGTCTGCCGGTTGACGGTGCGCACGGCCGCGTACCGCCGGAAGGAGACCTGGGCGAGGAGCAGGGGCACGGCGAGCACGGGCAGCGCCCACAGTCCGGCGGCGGCGACGCCGAGCGCCATGACGGCGCCGGTGGCGCAGACGGCGGAGCCGATGCCGAGGAGGGCCCGCAGTTCGTCGCGGAGGAGGGGGCCGTACGGGAATCCGGTGCGGGCGCGGAGGAGGAGCGCGGCGAGCACCGCGTCGCAGAGGGCGGTCAGGACGAGCAGGAGCAGCAGGAAGAGTGCGTACGAGGGGCCGTGGCCGAGGTGCCCGACGACGGCCCCGGAGTTGTAGAGGGGCTGGAAGCAGAGGGCGGCGAAGGTGACGGTGAGGACGCGGCGGGCGAGGTGGTCGGGGCGGGCGTCCTTGCCCCGGGCGAGGTGGGGGACGATCCCGGCCAGGCCCGCGGCGACGACGACGGCGACGATCTGGAGGACGCCGTGGGTGGTGGCGGTGCCGCCGCTCGCTCCGAGGAGGGCGTAGGCGAGGGCTCCGGCGGCGGCGAGGGGTGCCGGTTCCCGTTCGTCGGGGGCGGCGCCCCGGCGGGCGAGTTCGCCGAGGGCGACGAGGGTGCCGAAGGCGAGGGCGTTGCCGGGTTCGACGACCCCGTACCAGAGGGTGGAGGCGAAGCCGGCGAGGCTCAGCAGCAGGGCGGCGCCGTGGACGGCGCCGACGGTGACGGCCCCGGGCCTCATGTCCGCTCCGCCGGCCGGGTGGGGCGGGGGGCGCCGGATTCGCGTGGCGGGGGCAGCCGGTCGGGCCCTGGGGGTGTCTCGTCGGCGGTGACGGCGGGCTGCCAGCCGTGGCGGTCCAGGGCCTGGACGAGCGCGGCGACCATCCGGGGGTCGAAGTGGCTGCCCGCGCACCGCTCCAGTTCGGCGACGGCGGTGGGGACGGGGCGGGCGCGGCTGTAGGAGCGGGTGGAGGTCATGGCGTCGAAGGCGTCGGCGACGGCGACCACGCGGGCGAACTCGGGGATGTCCTCGCCGCGCAGCCCGTACGGGTATCCGGTGCCGTCCATGCGTTCGTGGTGGTGGAGGATCGCGCCGCGCGCCTCGCCGAGGAAGCCGATGCCCCGGACCATCTCGTGTCCGTACTCCGGGTGCAGTTCGATGATCCGGCGTTCTTCCGGGGTGAGGGGACCGTCCTTGCGGAGGACGCGGGTGGGGACGCCCAGTTTGCCGACGTCGTGGAGGATGCCGGCGAACCGGACGACGTCGAGCCGGTCCTCGGCCATGCCGAGTTCGCGGGCGATCAGGACGGAGGCGTGGCCGACGCGTTCGCTGTGGCCGCGGGTGTAGCGGTCCTTGATGTCGACGGCCTGGACGAGGGCGCGGATGGTGGCCTGGTGGGCGGCCCGTTCGCGGTGGTACTGGGCGAAGACCCAGCAGGAGATGTACATGGGGAGGAGCACGAAGAGCGCGGAGACGGGCCCGTAGGTGCTGCGCCAGAGGACGGCCATCATCAGTCCGGCGAGGCCGTGCACGGTGTGCGGGGCGAGTGCCCGGCCGAGGAGTCCGCGCCAGGCGGCTCGCGGGGGCACTCCGTCGGCGGTGGCGCGGATGCCGCCGTCGAGGGCGGTGAGGACGAGGCAGAAGGTGAGCGCGGCGGCGGTCGCGGGGAGCAGCGCGTACGGGAAGTCGGGGGCGTCGGGGCCGTGTCCGAGGGCGTGGGCGCCGCCGAGGGCGCCGGCGGTCTGTGCGGCGGCCCAGACGGCGAGGGCCGTGGCGGCGGCGCGCCAGGCGCGGCGGGGTGCGGCGGGGGGTGTGTCGACGCGGGTGAGGAGGCTGCCGGGGAGGGCGGCGAGCGCGGCGGCGGCGGGCGGCAGGAGCAGGGCGGCGGCGAGGAGCACGGGGAAGAAGGAGCCGGTGCCCATGGGGACGGGGCTTCCCAGCGCGCGGCCGAGGAGGGGGCAGCGGCCGGGCAGCTCGCAGAGCGCGTAGAGGGCGGCGAGGAGGGCGAGCGTGCCCCAGGGGGTGGACGCGTCGGGGTGGAGCGCGGGCAGGGCGCAGGCCCCGGCGGCGAGGAGGGCGCAGCCGATGTACACGCGGGCCGCCCGTGGAATGACCTTCACGCCCATCATCCCTGTCACGCTAGCGAGCGGGGCGGCCGGCGGCGGCGGTGCGGCGGGGATTCGCACCTTCGGGTGATACAAGCTGACTTACGGCGAAGGCCGCCGCGTTCGTGCCGCGACGGCCTTCGTTCCCTCTGCCGGAGGGGTCTACTCCTGCGGCGCCGGCGTGGTCGGGAGGGTCGCCGTGATCTCGTGCTCGGGCACCGGGTGCCCGGAGCGGATCAGGTCGATCCGGCCCATGACCTTGGCCCGCAGGTCGGTGGGGACGTCGTCACTGCCGCAGCAGCGCTTGACGAGCTTCTTCACCGCCTGCTCGAGACCGTACTTCTCCAGGCACGGGGAGCACTCCTCGAAGTGCACCTCGAACTTGGTGCAGTCGCTGTCGGGCATCTCTTTGTCGAGGAACTCGTAGAGATGATCCAGGACCTCTGAGCAATCCGTCTCGTGCGGCTCTCCGCAGCTCATGAGCCCGAGCCTTTCAGATCGTTCGACGACTCTCCGGCGCCCGCGGGAACCAGCCCGCGGTCGCGGGCGTAGTCCTCGAGCATGCCGCGCAGCTGGCGGCGGCCCCGGTGCAGTCGGGACATCACCGTACCGATGGGTGTCCCCATGATGTCCGCGATCTCCTTGTACGCAAAGCCCTCGACATCCGCGAGATAGACGGCGATGCGGAACTCCTCGGGAATCGCCTGGAGCGCTTCCTTTACGTCGGAGTCCGGGAGGTGGTCGAGGGCCTGCGACTCGGCGGAGCGCAGCCCGGTCGACATGTGCGACTCGGCGCGGGCGAGCTGCCAGTCCTCGATCTCCTCGGCGGCGCTGCGCTGGGGCTCGCGCTGCTTCTTGCGGTACGAGTTGATGAAGGTGTTCGTGAGGATGCGGTACAGCCACGCCTTGAGGTTCGTGCCCTCGCGGAACTGGTGGAAGGATCCGTACGCCTTGGCGTAGGTCTCCTGCACGAGGTCCTCCGCGTCCGCGGGGTTGCGCGTCATGCGCAGCGCGGCCGAGTACATCTGGTCGAGGTAGCCGAGGGCGTCCCGCTCGAAGCGCGCGTTGCGCTCCTCGGTCGTCTCCTCGGGGCCGTCGTCGGTCCCTGTGTCGGTCCCAGTGACCGGACCCACCTCCTCCAGCGCGGCGGCGAGCCCGAGGGCGGACCCGCTCGTTTCGGAGGATAGACGAGGAACCGCTCCGCCCGCCGCCCGAATCAGGGCGCCCTTGGGGGCGGGCAGCACTGTCCAGTCGAGGTCAGCGGCCTGCGCACGCTCCGGGCAGATGGTCGAACCCATACGACGGACACCTCTTCCTTTGCTCTCACACCGACGCTCTCGACAACAGCGGTACCCCCCTCCACATTCCCGCTACGGGCGGGGTGTTCGGCGCAGGGCGGTGATCCACGCGGCGACGCCGTCCACGAGCAGGTCCATCGCCGCGTCCTGCCCGAGGGGCGCGCGCTTGGGGACGGCGAAGCCGTGGTCGCCGTACGGGATCGCGACGAGTTCGTACGGGCCGTCCGGGTACTCCTCGGGCCGTCCGAAGGGGTCGTTGCCGCCCTGGACGACGAGCGTCGGCAGACCGGTGCCGAGGAGCTCGTCGGCGCGGGACTTCTCCGGCCTGCCCGGCGGGTGCAGCGGGAAGCTCAGGGCGAGGACGGCGAGCGCGCCGAGCTCCCGGCCGGTCCGGCAGGCGACGCGGGCCCCGGCGCTGCGGCCGCCGGCGATCACCGGGAGGCCGGGGCGGGCGAGGGCGGGCCAGAGGCCGCGCCATCCGGTGTCGAGGGTCCTGGGCGCGGGTGCCAGCTTCTTGCCGGCGACCCGCCAGGGCTGCTCGACGAGGGCGACGGTCACGCCCCGCGCGGGGAGGGCGGCGGCCAGGGCCCTCAGGTCGCGGGCCTCGATACCGCCGCCGGCGCCGTGGCCGAGGGCGAGGACGGCCCACGGCCGCGTCCCCTCGTACCAGGTGACGCGGGCCTCACCGGCGTCGGTGGAAACGGTCTCGTTCTCTGTCACGTCGGTCACGGGCCCATCCTGCCGTCCGGCCCGGCCGGGAACGGGGCTCAGAACAGCGTGGCGATCTCCGGGCCCTCCAGCTCGTCGAGCAGCTCGGGTCCGTTGTTGCGGACGTTACTGACGGCGGTGGCGACGGGGTAGGCCCGCATCAGGCCGCCGGGGGGCGGGGCGAGCAGTCCGCGCAGTTCCTCGGGGTCGGTGCGCGCCGGGTCGAGCCAGGCGTCCCAGCGGTCCCGCGTGAGCATCAGGGGCATCCGGGGGTGGATGTCGGCGAGCGACTGCGGGCCTTCGGCGGGGGCGACGCCCAGCGGGCCGGTCTCGGCCTCTGTGGTGATCACCGAGCAGGTCACCCACCACGCGGAGGGGTGGGCGTCGGGGAGGGTCCGGTCGCGCCAGAACTCGTAGAGGCCGGCCATGGCGAAAACCGTGCCGTCGGCCGGGGTCACGAAGTAGGGCTGCTTCCTGGGCCGCTTCTTCTTGCCCTCGACCTCCAGGTCGCGCTCCCCCGCGCCGGTGACCCACTCGTAGTAGCCGTCGGCGGGCAGGATGCAGCGGCGGGCGGCGAAGGCCCGCTTGAAGGAGGGCTTCTCGTCCAGGGTCTCCGCGCGCGCGTTGATCATCCGGGCGGCGCCCTCCGGGGACTTCGCCCAGGACGGGACGAGGCCCCACTTCAGTGCCCGCAGCTGGCGAACCGGATCCCGCGATTCTGCGTCTTTCAGAGGACGCTCCAGAACGGCCCAGACCTCTTTGGTGGGGGCCACGTTCCAGTCGGGGGCCAGGGTCTCATCAGGCTCCCACTTCTCGATCCCGAAGGCGTCGACGAGGTCCTCGGGCCGCCGACTCGCTGCATACCGTCCGCACATACGTGCCAGACTGCCACGACCCCGACCCCCGGAGGAGCGGCCCGAGACATGGACCTCTTCGACCCCCAGGCCGCCCCGGCCGAGTGGCTGGTGATCGCCACCGGCGTCGCCGCCCTCGCCGTCACCGTGCCCCGCCGCCTCTGGCTGCTCGCCCGCAACGCGATCACCATCGCCCACGAGGGCGGCCACGGGCTCCTCGCCCTCGCCACCGGGCGGCGCCTCGAAGCGATCCGGCTGCACTCGGACACCAGCGGACTGACCGTGAGCCGGGGCCGCCCGACCGGTGTCGGCGTGGTCCTCACCCTGGCCGCCGGCTATCCCGCGGCCCCGCTGCTCGGCCTCGGCGGTGCCGCCCTGCTCGGCACCCACCGGGTCACCCTGCTGCTGTGGATCGCGACGGCGCTGCTCCTGGCGATGCTGGTGATGGTCCGCAACGCGTACGGGATCCTCACCGTCCTCCTGACGGGTGCGACCTTCCTCCTCGTCTCCTGGCTGACCGGCCCCGACGTCCAGTCGGCCTTCGCCTACGCGGTGGTCTGGTTCCTGCTCCTCGGCGGCGTCCGTCCGGCCTTCGAGCTCCAGGCGAAACGGCGCCAGGGCGGCACGGGGGACTCGGACGCGGACCAGCTGGCGCGACTCACCCATGTGCCCGCCGGGGTGTGGCTGGTCTTCTTCCACGCCGTCTCGATCTGCGCCCTGATCGGCGGCGGGCGCTGGCTCCTGGGCTACTGACTCCCCCGTACAGTGAGTTCCATGACCGCAGCTGCTTCCGCGCACACCGACCCGTCCACCGACCTCTGGCCCGCTCCGTACGCGCGTGGCGCCGTCGACGCGACCGTCACCGTGCCCGGCTCGAAGTCGGTCACCAACCGGGCCCTGGTCCTCGCCGCCCTGGCCTCCGAGCCCGGCTGGCTGCGGCGCCCCTTGCGCTCACGGGACACCCTCCTGATGGCGGAGGCCCTTCGTACCCTCGGCGCCCGGATCGAGGAGGGCGTGGGACCCGACGGGTCCGGTGAGGTCTGGCGGATCATCCCGGCGCCGCTGCGCGGTCCCGCCGCCGTCGACGTCGGCAACGCCGGTACGGTCATGCGGTTCCTGCCGCCGGTCGCGGCGCTCGCCGACGGCCCGGTGCGCTTCGACGGCGACCCCCGCTCCCACGAGCGCCCGCTGCACGGCGTGATCGACGCGCTGCGCGCGCTGGGTGCCCACATCGACGACGACGGCCGGGGCGCGCTGCCGCTGACCGTGCACGGCGGGGGTGGCCTCGAGGGCGGCACGGTCGAGATCGACGCCTCCTCGTCGTCCCAGTTCGTGAGCGCCCTGCTGCTGTCCGGGGCCCGTTTCAACCAGGGCGTCGAGGTACGGCACGTGGGCACGCGGCTTCCCTCGCTGCCGCACATCCGCATGACGGTCGACATGCTCCGCGCGGTCGGCGCCCAGGTCGACGAGCCGGAGCACGGCGGCGAGCCGGACGTGTGGCGGGTGTCGCCGTCCGCGCTGCGCGGCCGCGACCTCGTCGTCGAGCCCGACCTGTCGAACGCGCAGCCGTTCCTGGCCGCCGCGCTGGTGACCGGCGGCCGGGTGACGGTCCCGGACTGGCCGGCGCGGACCACCCAGCCCGGTGACGCGCTGCGGGAGATCTTCACCGATATGGGTGGTTCCTGCGAGCTGACCGAGGCGGGCCTGACGTTCACCGGTACGGGCCGGATCCACGGCATCGACGTGGACCTCGGCGAGGTCGGCGAGCTGACCCCGGGAATCGCGGCGGTCGCGGCCCTCGCCGACTCCCCGTCGACCCTGCGCGGGGTCGCCCATCTGCGGCTGCACGAGACGGACCGGCTCGCGGCGCTCACCAAGGAGATCAACGAGCTGGGCGGCGATGTGACCGAGACCGAGGACGGTCTCCACATCCGCCCGCGTCCGCTGCACGGCGGTGTCTTCCACACGTACCACGACCACCGCATGGCGACGGCGGGCGCGATCATCGGACTCGCGGTCGAGGGCGTGGAGATCGAGGACGTGGCGACGACGGCGAAGACCTTGCCGGACTTCCCGCGGATGTGGACCGAAATGCTCGGGGCCTGAACCATGCGGCGCTACAACAAGAACACCGACGAGGACGACATCCGCCAGCGGCCCAACCGCAAGGGCACCCGTCCCCGTACCACGATCAGGCCCAAGCACGAGGACGCCGTCGAGGGCATGGTCCTCACCGTCGACCGGGGCCGGCTCACGTGTCTGGTCGGCGACCGGTTCGTGACGGCGATGAAGGCGCGCGAGCTGGGCCGCAAGGCCGCCGTCGTCGGTGACCGGGTCGAGATCGTCGGGGACCTGTCCGGCGAGAAGGACACGCTGGCCCGGATCGTGCGGATCGGCCCGCGCAGCTCGGTGCTGCGCCGGACGGCCGACGACGACGACCCGTACGAGCGGGTGGTCGTGGCCAACGCCGATCAGCTGGCGATCGTCACCGCGCTGGCCGACCCGGAGCCGCGCCCCCGGCTGATCGACCGCTGTCTGGTCGCCGCGTACGACGGCGGCCTGACCCCGCTGCTCGTCCTGACCAAGTCGGACCTGGCGTCGCCGGACACGCTCCTCGACATGTACGGCGCGCTGGGTGTGCCGTACGTGGTGACCACGCGCGACGAGTTCGTGGACGGCGTCGCGGCCGACCGGGTCCACGAGCACCTCAAGGGGCGGACCACCGCCTTCGTGGGGCACTCCGGCGTCGGCAAGACGACCCTGGTCAACGCCCTGGTGCCGGCGGACCGGCGGCGGGTCACGGGTGTGGTCAACGCGGTCACGGGCCGCGGCCGGCACACCACCACCTCGGCGCTCGCGCTGCCGCTGGACGACAAGGAGGGCGGCTGGGTCATCGACACCCCGGGCGTGCGCTCCTTCGGCCTGCACCACGTCGATCCGTCCCGGGTGATCCTCGCCTTCCCCGACCTCGTACCGGGTACGGAGAACTGCCCGCGCGCGTGCAGCCACGACGAGCCGGACTGCGCGCTCGACGCGTGGGCGGCCGACGGGCACGCCGATCCGGCGCGCCTGGAGTCGCTGCGGCGGCTGCTCTCGACCCGGGAGCGACGCGAGGGCGACTGAGCCGTCCGCGTTCACGGCCCATGGTGACCGGCGAGTGCATAATCGCACCGAGTGCGACGAAGCAGTCACCGACGGCGTGGGGAGGCACTTTCGATGGCGTGGCTGCTGGTCGTGGTCGCAGGCATCCTGGAGACCGGTTTCGCGGTCTGTCTGAAGCTCTCGCACGGATTCACCCGGCTCTGGCCGACGATCGCCTTCGCGACCTTCGCCCTGGGCAGCTTCGGTCTCCTCACGCTCGCGCTGCGCAAGCTCGACGTGGGCCCGGCGTACGCGGTGTGGACGGGGATCGGGGCAGCCGGGACGGCGATCTACGGCATGGTCTTCCTCGGCGACCTGGTCTCCACGCTCAAGATCGTCTCGATCACCCTGGTCATCCTCGGGGTGATCGGGCTCCAGCTCTCCGGCTCCTCCCACTGACCGTCCGCCCTCCGGCCCTCCGTGGACGGGACGGCGGGCGCCACGACATGGCTGAGGGCGAGCCGGACGGCGAGTTCGCAGCCGACCGCCCACCGCTCGTCCGCGCAGGCCACGGTCGCCGCGACCAGTTCGCCCGGCGCGGGCGGCCCCTCGTCGGCGCGGCGCTGGGCGGGGACGGCCGCGGGGCGGGCGCCGGACCTGGCGGGCCGGGGCGCCGGCAGCCGTCCGTCCCAGGCGCCGGTGAGCAGGGCCCTGAGGACGGGCCGGGCGGCGGCCCTGGCCACGATCCACTCGGCGACGGCGACCAGGTTCCGCTCGGGCGGGGCGGGGACGGCGAGGAGCCGCCGTACGCCGTGGAGGTAGGTGTCGGCCTCCCGCCGCACCAGGGCGCGGGCGAGTCCCTCCTTGCTGCCGAACTCGTTGTACAGGGTCTGGCGGGAGACCCGGGCGGCCGCGGCGATGTCCGCCATCCGCACGGCGGACCAGGGCCGGTGCGCGAGCGCGTCGAGCGCGGCGTCGAGCAGGGCCTCGCGGGCGGTCGCCATGGGCACCTCCGGGAGGGAACGGGACTCCGCACAGCGTCGGCAGCGGTTCACGCCCTGTCAAGGGCGCCTGTGGGCGCTTCTCCACGCGGGGACGGCCCGGAGATAGAGTGCCGACCATGGCCGATTACCACGATGATCTGCGTCTCGCCCATGTCCTCGCGGATGCCGCCGACGCGGCCACCATGGACCGTTTCCAGGCGCTCGACCTGCAGGTCGAGACGAAGCCGGACATGACTCCGGTCAGCGAGGCCGACAAGGCGGCCGAGGAGCTGATCCGGGGTCAGCTCAAGCGGGCGAGGCCGCGCGACGCGATCCTGGGCGAGGAGTACGGCGTGGAGGGCTCGGGCCCACGTCGCTGGGTGATCGACCCGATCGACGGTACGAAGAACTACGTGCGCGGGGTGCCGGTCTGGGCGACCCTGATCGCCCTGATGGAGGCCGGGGAGACCGGGTTCCAGCCGGTGGTGGGCGTGGTGTCGGCCCCGGCGCTCGGCCGGCGCTGGTGGGCGGCGAAGGGCTCGGGCGCGTACACCGGGCGCAGTCTGGCCTCGGCGACCCGGATCGGTGTCTCGAAGGTCGCCTCCCTGGAGGACGCCTCGTTCGCGTACTCCTCGCTGAGCGGTTGGGAGGAGGCGGGGCGTCTCGACGGTTTCCTCGACCTGACGCGCGCGTGCTGGCGGACCCGGGCGTACGGGGACTTCTGGCCCTACATGATGGTCGCGGAGGGGTCCGTGGACATCTGCGCGGAGCCGGAGCTGTCGCTGTGGGACATGGCGGCGGTGGCGGTCGTGGTGCAGGAGGCGGGCGGTACGTACACGGGCCTGGACGGTCGGCACGGTCCGCACAGCGGCAACGCGGCTGCGTCGAACGGTCTGCTCCACGGTGAGCTGCTGAGCTACCTCAACCAGGAGGACGCGAAGGGCTGAGCGCCCTCGACGCTCCCCGGGGGCGCCTCGCGCGCCCCCTTGTCGGGTTCCTCTCCCGGTGCCACTCTGAGAGTCCCCCCGCTTGTGAACTTGTGAAGCTTTTCTCAGGCGTCTCCGGCGCCGGGCTTCTCGTCGAGAGCGGGAACGGTTCACCAAGGAGGTGGCTCCGTCCATGCTCGTCAGCGACGCCATGAGTTCGGTGGTCCTCACCATCGGCCCGGCCCACACCCTCAGGCAGGCGGCCCGGCTGATGTCGGCCCGCCGCGTCGGCGCGGCCGTCGTCCTCGACTCCGATGCCGGGCTCGGCATCCTCACCGAGCGCGACATCCTCAACTCCCTCGCCCTGGACCAGGATCCCGACGTGGAGACCGCGGGTTCCCACACCACGCGCGACGTGGTCTTCGCCGCCCCGGCCTGGACTCTGGCGAAGGCCGCCGAGGCCATGACCCACGGGGGATTCCGCCACCTCGTCGTCCTGGACGACCGGGGTCCCGTCGGCATCGTCTCCGTACGCGACATCATCCGCTGCTGGATCCCCGTGCACAGCGTCGCCGGCTGAACCGCGCCTCGGGCATGCGAAAGCGGGCCGGATCCCGTACGGAATCCGGCCCGCCCTCCCTACGACAAGGGCCGTCAGCCGCGCAGGGCCTGGACCGCGGCCTCCAGCCGCTTGCCGAAGTCACCGTCCGCCTGACGGAAGTTGTTGACGGCCCGCTCGGCGATGTCGTCGCGCGAGACCTTGGCGATGAAGCCCGCCAGGTTCTCGACGAGGCGGCCCTTCTCGTCCTCCGACATCAGGCGGTAGAGGTTGCCCGCCTGCACGAAGTCGTTGTCCTCGGAGTGGACCGGCGCCGCCTGGTCGCCGGTGACACCGCCGACGGGGACCGGCTGCCACAGCGGACGGTCCGTCTGGAACGGGCCGCCGAAGCTGTTCGGCTCGTAGTTCTTCGTGCCCTTGTGGCGGCCGTCGTAGAGGAAGCCGTCACGGGAGTTGGTGCGCGCCTCGGTGGCGTGCGGGCGGTTCACCGGCAGGTGGTCGGCGTTGATGCCGACGCGGTAGCGGTGGGCGTCGCCGTAGGCGAAGAGGCGGCCCTGGAGCATCTTGTCCGGGGACGGGCCGATGCCGGGCACGAAGTGCGCCGGGCTGAAGATCGACTGCTCGACCTCGGCGAAGATGTTCTCCGGGTTGCGGTTGAGCTCCAGCTTGCCGATCTCGATCGGCGGGTAGTCCCCGTGCGGCCACACCTTGGTGAGGTCGAACGGGTTGAAGCGGTAGTTCGCCGCGTCGGCCGCGGGCATGATCTGGACCTGCACGGTCCAGGTCGGGAAGTCGCCGCGCTCGATGGCCTCGCGCAGGTCCCGCTGGTGCGAGTCCGGGTCCACGCCCGAGAGGCGGACGGCCTCCTCGGTGGTGAGGTTCTTGATGCCCTGGTCGGTCTTGAAGTGGTACTTGACCCAGAAGACCTCGCCGGCCTCGTTGTTCCACTGGAACGTGTGCGAGCCGTAGCCGTTCATGTGGCGGTACGAGGCGGGGATGCCGCGGTCGCCGAAGAGCCAGGTCACCTGGTGGGTCGACTCCGGGGAGAGGCCCCAGAAGTCCCAGACGTTGTCCGCCTCCTGCGAACCCGTGTACGGGTCGCGCTTCTGGGTGTGGATGAAGTCGGGGAACTTGATGGCGTCCTTGATGAAGAACACTGGGGTGTTGTTGCCGACGAGGTCGTAGTTGCCCTCTTCGGTGTAGAACTTCAGCGCCCAGCCGCGGGGGTCGCGGACCGCGTCGGCCGCGCCGAGGTTGCCCGCGACGGTGGAGAAGCGCAGGAAGGTCTCGGTCTCCTTGCCGACCTCGGAGAGGAACGCGGCCCGCGTCCACTGCGAGACGTCACGGGTGACCGTGAAGGTGCCGTAGGCGCCGGCGCCGCGGGCGTGGACGACGCGCTCCGGGATGCGCTCACGGTTGAAGTGGGCGAGCTTCTCCAGGAGGAGCTGGTCCTGGACGAGGACCGGACCGCCGACGCCCGCCGTCTCGCTGTTCTGGTTGTCGGCTACCGGCGCGCCGGCCTCCGTAGTGAGCGGTCCCTGCGTCACGTGCGCCTCCTGCGTCATTACTGCGAGTCCTGTCCTTCGGCCGGGCCGGTGAAGCCCTTGGCCGATCCCGGTTCAGATCCTACGATAGACATTGTCTAAGTCAAGTGAACTTCCAAAGTCACACCCGTTCGGGATCACGGTCCCCGACTGTTAGGCTGGCCCCCATGAGTGACCTGTTGGAACGACTGCGTGGACGCGGCTGGCGGATGACCGCACAGCGGCGTGTCGTGGCCGAGGTCCTCGACGGAGATCACGTACACCTGACCGCCGACGAGGTCCACGCGCGCGCCGTGACACGCCTCCCCGAGATCTCACGCGCCACCGTCTACAACACGCTGGGCGAGATGGTCATCCTCGGTGAGGTCATCGAGGTGGCGACCGACGGACGCGCCAAGCGCTACGACCCCAACGCCCACCGTCCGCACCAGCACCTGGTGTGCGGACGCTGCGGCGCGATACGGGACGTCCACCCGGGCGGAGACCCGATGGCGGACCTGCCGGACACCGAGCGCTTCGGCTTCACGATCTCCGATGTCGAGGTCACGTACCGGGGCATCTGCCCGAGCTGCGCGACCACGGCCTGAGCGCCACACACGAAGCCCCCGCTCCGGCGGGGGCTTTTGCGTCTCCGGATCCCGAGACACCCGACGACGACACACGACGAAGGCCCGGATCCGAGCGAATCGGATCCGGGCCTTCGTTGCTACTGAGTAGCGGGGACAGGATTTGAACCTGCGACCTCTGGGTTATGAGCCCAGCGAGCTACCGAGCTGCTCCACCCCGCGTCGGTGAACCTGACTCTACGGGACGGCCCCCGACCAGCGCAAATCCGTCAAGCGGTGAGCTCCTGGTGCAGCGCCTCGCTCAGTCGGGCCGCCCGTTCGGCGACCTCCGCGGGCCCCAGCTCCACCGCGCGGGCGCACCAGCGGCGCCCCTCGGTGAGCTCCCCGCGGCGCGCCGCGAGCAGCGCGAGCCGGAGCGCGGCACGGCCGTGACCCGCCCGGGCGGCCCGGGTCCACCAGAGAGCGGCCTCGCGCTCGCTGCCCTCGCGGGCGAGGAGCAGCCCGAGGTTGAAGGCGCCGTTCCGGCTGCCCGCCTCCGCCGCCTCGCGGTACCAGCGGTCGGCCTCCGCCAGGTCGCCGCGCCCGGCGGCGAGCATCCCGACCCGCACCTGGGCGCGCCGGTGCCCCTGCTGGGCGGCCCGCTCGTACCACTCCTCGCACTCGGTCTTCTCCTCCCGGGACGCGCCGAGGACGGGGGAGCCGGGGTCGGGGCGACGCGCGTCGAGGACCGAGGCGAGCCGGAAGGCGGCCTCGGCGCTGCCGCCGCCGGCCGCGCAGCGCAGGTGCCGTTCGGCGGTCCGCTCGTCGCCGTCCCTGAGGGCCGCGATGCCGACCTGGAGGGCGGCCTCGGTGTGCCCGGCGGCCGCGGCCCGCTCGTACCAGACGAGGGCCGTACGGTCGTCGTCACGGCCCGCGTGGAGGATGCCCAGGTTGAACGCGGCGTCCACGCTGCCCGCCTCGGCGGCCTTGGAGAACCACGGCTCCGCGCCGTTGGCGTCGCCGGCCTGGAGGAGCAGCACGGCGAGCGCGTTGGCGGCCTCGCGGTGCCCCGCGTAGGCGGCGCGCCGGTACCACTGCTCGGCCTGGGGGATGCGGTCCTGGGCGGCGCAGAGCAGCCCGAGGTTGTACGCCCCGTTGACGTCGCCCGCGTCCATGGCGGCCCGGTACCAGCGCTCGGCGGTCTGCTGCTCGCCCCGGGCGGCGTGCAGCGCGCCCAGCGCGTTGGCGGCGTTGCCGTCGCCGTCCTGCGCGGCCCGCAGCCACCACACGGCGGCGCTCTCCTCGTCGCCCGCGTCGCGGAGCAGGAAGCCGAGCGCGCAGGCGGCCTTGGCCTCGCCCTCCTTGGCGGAGCTGAGGTACCAGCGGCCGGCCTCCTTGAGCTCGCCCCGCTGCTCCAGGATCGCGCCGAGGTGCAGCGCGGCCCGTCGGTGACCGCGGGCGGCGGCCTGCCGGAACCACTGCTCGGCCTCGGTCGGCTCCCCCCCGGGCTCGCCGACGGGGCGCCCGGCGGTGACCCCCGCGCCCGTCGCGGCGGCGCCGGTGGGCACGAGGGCGCCCGTGCCGGGGACCCTGAGCCGGGCGCCGGTGTCGTGCGGGCCGGGGGTGGTCTCGGTGGCGCGGCGCTCCAGGGCGAGGGCGAGCCGGTACGCGGCCTCGCGGTGGCCCTGCTCTGCGGCGGCGCGCAGCCAGCGCTCGGCGCCGACGTCGCTGCGGTGCTCCAGCAGGTCGGCGAGGGCGTAGGCGCCGAGGGCGTGGCCCTGCTCGGCGGCCTGGCGCAGCCAGTACTCGGCGGCCGGTTCGTCGCCGCGCTCGCGGTGGTGGCGGCCGAGGGCGTGGGCGGCGGGCGCGGAGCCGGCGACGGCGGCGACCCGCCACCAGCCGGCCGCCTCCTCGGCGTATCCGCGCTGGTGGAGCAGGACCCCGAGGTTGTTCGCGGCGGCCCGGTCGCCCTCGGCGGTGGCGGCCCGCAGATAGGGCTCGGCGCCGTCGAGGTCACCGCGGCGCAGCAGCAGCGCGCCGAGGGCGCTCATCGAGGCGAGGTCGCCGTGCTCGGCGGCCCGCCGGTGGCGGGCCTCGACCTCGGTCTCGTTCTCGGAGTCGGCATCGGTCTCGGCGGTGGTGTCGACGGCCGCATCGACGGCCTTTACTGCCTCGATGATCTCGTCCGCGGCGTTCCTGGCGTGCCGCTGCACAAACCGCCCTGTCTTCAACAGAGTTGCCCTGTCCCCCATAAATACCATCGTCGCACCACCCGCAACCCGAGCACACCTGGTATACCCGCAGCCAGTGAGGTCACTCAGCGTTTTGTCGACATGCCCACAGAGAGACAAGTCAAACACGACTCACGCCAACTCGCCCCTTCCCTACCGCTCTTCGCGCCCCCCATGCACGCCGACACACGACGAGGGCCCGGATCCTTATGGATCCGGGCCCTCGTCCTCTGAGTAGCGGGGACAGGATTTGAACCTGCGACCTCTGGGTTATGAGCCCAGCGAGCTACCGAGCTGCTCCACCCCGCGTCGGTAAACCAACCGTATCACGGGCGCGGGGTGGAAAACCTCAGGTCAGCCGCTTGATCCCGTCGACTTGAGCTTCGCTCCGGCTTCCGCGGCCCGCTGGAGGGCCGTCTGGAGGTCGTCCTGGGCCTTGCCGTACGCGGTCCAGTCGCCCTTCTGCAGAGCCGTCTGCCCGGCGTCGTACGCCTTCTGCGCGTCGGCGATCGCCCGCTTCAGGGCGGCGTCGTTCGTCACCGGCGGATCGGTGGTGCCCGGCGGGTTCGTGGGCGTGGTGGGCGGCGTGGTCGGCGCGTCCACCCCGAAGACCGCGTTGAGCGCCTCGGTGAGGCTGTCCTCGAACACCGTGGTGTCCTTGGTCGTGTCACCGTTCGGCTGGTCCGCGTCCACGTACGACACCGCGACCTTCTTCAGGAGCGGGTAGAGCGCGTTGCGTCCCTGGGCGTACACCGGCTCCACGTACAGGAAGCCGCCGTCGAGCGGGACGGTCAGCAGGTTGCCGTACTGGATGTCGGAGTCGGCGCCCTTCATGTCCCGGACGAACGTGGCGACCGAGGGCAGGCCGTTGAGCTTGCTCTGCACCTGGGCCGGGCCCGGCACGTCCTCGGTGACCCGCAGCAGTCTCAGCCGGCCGTACTCCTTGCTGGTGGCGTCGGCGTCGACCGCCATGAAGCCGCCCAGGTTGGGCCGCCCGTTCGGCGTGAACGTCGTCGTCAGCGAGAAGCGCTGCGCGGCGTCCCCGGGCATCTTCATGCTCAGGTAGTACGGCGGGACCGCGTTGCCCTCCTTGTTGGTCGGGTCGTCCGGCACCTGCCAGGCGTCCGAGCCGCTGTAGAACTGCGCGGGGTCGGTGACGTGATAGCGGGTCAGCAGCTCGCGCTGGACCTTGAACATGTCCTGCGGGTAGCGCAGGTGGTCGAGCAGGTCGCCCTTGATCTCGGACTTCGGCTTGACCGTGTCGGGGAACGCCTTCATCCAGGTCTTGAGGACCGGGTCCTGGGTGTCCCACTCGTAGAGGGTGACCGAGCCGTCGTACGCGTCGACGGTGGCCTTCACCGAGTTGCGGATGTAGTTGACCTGGTTCTGCTGGGCGACGACGGCGCGCTGCTGGTTGCCGACGGTCAGCGAGTCGGCCGTGGTGTCGCCGAGCGTGGTGCGCGAGGCGTACGGGTAGCCGTTGGTCGTCGTGTAGGCGTCGATGATCCACTGGATCCTGCCGTCCACGACCGCCGGGTACGCGTCACCGTCGATGGTCAGCCAGGGTGCGACGGCCTCGACGCGCTGCTTGGGGGTGCGGTTGTAGAGGATCCGCGAACCCTCGCCGATGGCCCCCGAGTAGAGGATCTGCGGCTCGCTGAAGGCCACCGCGTAGGCGGCGCGGTTGAAGGTGCTGGAGAGGTTGACCCCGCTCCTGCCCTCGTAGCTGGTGCTCTTCTCGCCGTTCTCCTCGTAGTCCAGCTCCTTCTGCGGGCCGCCCACGATCGAGTACTGGTCGGTCTTCTCGCCGTAGTAGATCCGCTGCTGGTACGTGCCGAGCGTCCCCGTGGTCGGCAGACCGGCCTCGGTGAAGACCGGAGAGCCGTTGGCGTCGGTCTGCGTACCCGAGGCCATGATCGCGCCGTAGCCGTGGGTGTACGTGAAGTGGTCGTTGATCCAGTTGCGCTTCGGGATGCCCTTGATGTTGAGCTCGCGCAGACCCACGACGGTGTCCTTGCCCGCGTAGCGGTCCACGTCCAGGGTCGTCGGGAACTGGTAGTACTTCCGCTTCTGCTCCAGCTGCTGGAACGTCGGCGACACGATGTTCGGGTCGAGGACGCGGTAGCTGGCCGCCGAGTCGGCGTTCGACCGCAGCCGGTCCTTGGCCTTCACCGTCGACTTGCCCGAGTAGTTCTCGAGCTTCGTCCCGTCGATCGCGTACGCCTTGCGGGTCGCGTCGATGTTCTTCTGGATGTACGGCGCTTCCTTGGCCTGCTCGTTCGGCTGGACCTGGAACTTCTGCACGATGGCCGGGTAGAGGCCGCCGATCAGGACCGCGGAGAGCACCATCAGGCCGAAGCCGATCACCGGCAGCTGCCAGGTGCGGCGCCAGAGCGTCGCGAAGAACAGCACGGCGCAGATCGCGGCGATGCAGAACAGGATGGTCTTCGCCGGCAGGTACGCGTTGGCGTCGACGTACCGCAGACCGGTCCAGTTGCCGGTGGCCTTGAAGTCGCTGGACTTCACCGCCAGGCCGTACCGGTCGAGCCAGTACGCCACGGCCTTCAGCGACACGAACACGCCGAGCAGCACCGAGAGGTGCCCGGTGGCGGCGGCCGTGGCCCGCGCCCCCGGACTCGTGACCCGCAGCCCGCCGTACAGGTAGTGCGTGAGCGCGGCGGCGATCAGCGACAGGACGGCGGCGGCGAAGCCGAAGGCGAGCAGGAAGCGGTACCAGGGCAGGTCGAAGGCGAAGAACGACACGTCGAGCCCGAACTGCGGGTCCTTCTGGCCGAACTTCACGCCGTTGACCCACATCAGCCAGGTACGCCACTGGCCGGAGGCGGAGGCGCCGGCGATCAGCGCCACCAGGGCCGTGACCGCGAGCAGCACCCACTTCTTGAACGGGGCGAGGCCCATCCGGTACCGGTCGAGGCTCTGCTGCTCCAGCGACATCGCGCTGAGCGGCGGCCGCAGCCGGTACGCCAGCCAGATGTTCACGCCGACGGCGAGCCCCATCAGCAGGCCGAAGACCGCGAACAGGCCGATCTTGGTCCACAGCGTGGTGGTGAACACGGACGAGTACTCGACCGAGCGGTACCACAGCCAGTCCGTCCAGAACCCGGCGAACATCACGAACGCCATGGCGAGGACGGCCAGCACGCCGAGTGTCATGAGCAGGGTACGGGCCCGCCGGGACGGCCGGCCGACTCTCATCCTTGGCCCGGTCGGGCCTCCGCCGCGGTCCGGCATCTGGAAAGCCAACGTGCGCCCCTCGGTGTTGATGCGTCTGAAAGCAGGCCCCGCGATCGTAGAGCCCACTGGTGCAACTTACTGAGGCTTTACCTAGTTCCCGTGTTCCGGGGAAGAGGAGGCAGGATGTTCGTCATGTCCAACGTTTCCCCCCCCGGCCCGGCGATGGCCGCGAGCCCCCTCACCCGCGCGGTGCTCGAGATCGACGAGTACGCGGCGGGCCTCGGCTGGGACCAGCCGGCCCGCCTCTTCGCCCTGGTCGACACCGCGCGCCTGCGCGCCAAGGAACCCGCGCTCGCCTCCCAGCTGGGCCTGGGTGACGATGCCACCGCCTACACCCCGATCGAGCAGGACAAGCTGCCGCGCGGAAAGCCCCTCGACGACTTCCTCGGCACGATCGCCTGGCCCGACGCCGTGGCCGGCTGCGCCATGACGGTGGAACGGCTCATGCTGCCCCCGTCGGCCGAGGCCCAGGTCCCGCAGGGCCTCGGCGAGAAGCAGCTCGCCAAGTGGGTGGCCGCCCACCCGGACCGACAGGAGGTACGGATGACGGTGGCGGTGCTGCGCGGCGGCGCCCGCGAGGCGGCGATCCGGCTGCGCGAGAAGGACACCGCGACCGAGGTCCTCACGGGCCCCGACCTGGTACCGGGCCTCGCCGAGGCACTGGCCGCGACCTTCGAGTCCTGAGACACGGCGATACGCCGCTCAGCTCTTCGAGCAGCTCGGCAGGGACTTCGTGTCGCCCTTGCGGAGCTTCTCCAGTGACTTCGTGGCGTCGTCGATGGTGTCCACCTTGATGAGGGTGAGCCCCTCGGGGATGTCGGCCGCGGCGGTCTCGCAGTTGTCGGCGGGGGTGAGGAAGTACTCCGCGCCGGCGTTCCGCGCGCCGACCAGCTTCATCCCGATGCCGCCGATCGGGCCGACCGCGCCCGCGTCGTCGATGGTGCCGGTCCCGGCGACGAACCGGCCGCCGGTGAGGCTGTCGGGGGTGAGCTTGTCGACGATGCCGAGGGCGAACATCAGCCCGGCGCTGGGGCCTCCGACGTCGGCCAGGTTGATGTCGATCGTGAACGGGAAGACGTGGTCGGTGCCGGCCTGGATGCCGACGACGGCCCGGTCGCCCTCCTCGGACGTGGTGGTCGTGATGACGACCTTCCGGGTGACGGTCGGCTCCTTGCGGGCCTTCTCGGCTGCGGCCGCCTCCTTGGCGGGGACGACGGTGAACACCACGTCCTGGCCCGGCTTCCGCTTGACGACCTGCTTGGCGACGTCGGCCTGGGCGGCGATCGGCACACCGTCGACGGCCTTGATCACGTCCCCGGCGTGCAGCCTGCCCTCGGAGGGCGAGCCCTTGATCACGGTGCCGACGACGACCCGGGAGACCACCGGGATCCCCAGCTCCTTGAGCGCGGCCACCTTGGCGCTCTCCTGGGACTGGGTGAACTCCTCGGCGTTCTCCTGGCTCGACTGCTCCTCGGTCTTGCCGTCCGGGTAGAGCGTGTCGTGCGGCACCACCACGTTGTCGTGGGCCAGCCAGCCGTAGACGGCCTCGACGGCGTTCATCCTGTAGTCCGCGCTGGTGACCCGGACCGTCGTCATGTTGAGGTGCCCGTCGGTCGGGTAGGTCTTGCGTCCCGCGATGTGCAGTACGGGCTCTCCCCTGGCCTCGCCGAGGGTGTTGACCGTGGGGCCCGGGCTCATCTCCGCGTACGGCACCGGGATCAGAACGCCGGCGATGAGCAGGCAGATCAGGACCAGGGTGGAGGCGAGCATCGTCGCGGTGCGGCGTGGCATGGAACGACAGTACGGGACTCGTCCACAGGCGCACCCGTGGGGCGGGGCCGTACGAGGAGGGCCGGAGTCAGCTCGACGGCGAGGTGGTGACCCCGCCGGCCGCGGCGGCCGGTTCACGCTCGTGCCGAGCGGAATCGGGGGTCGTGAGGTGGGAGCGTTCCATGGCGTCCCGGAAACGGGCGTAGCCGGCGAGTTCGGCCACGTCACCTATCGTCTTGTTCCTCGAAGCCCAGCTTCCCCATATCGCCGCGCCGACGACTGCGAAAAGCGGAATCAGCAACCAGGCCAGTGCTGCCATCTCGACCTCCCGTCCCCAGTGAGTTGATCAGCAGACTGTCTCATCTGTGAGGTCAACGCTCGCGCGTGGGGGGCGGTTACGCAAATCGGGCGTTCGGCTACGGGGTGTCGGCGGGTCGCCTTGCGTACGAGGGCGTGCATCGCCCCCGCGGCACGGAGGCGCGGCGGGCGACCCCCGGCCGGGGGTGAACCGTCAGCAGGCGCCGACCCTCCCCCAGCCTCCGGCCGGGGGACCCCCGGCCGGGGGTGAACCTTCAGCACGCGCCGACCCACTCCTCGGTGCCGTCCGAGAAGGTCTGGTGCTTCCAGATGGGGACCTCGTGCTTGAGGTCGTCGATGAGCTTGCGGCAGGCCTCGAAGGCCTCTCCGCGGTGCGGGCAGGAGACGGCGACGACGACCGCGAGGTCACCGACGCGGAGATCTCCCACCCGGTGCACGGCGGCGAGCGCCCGCACCGGATAGTCGGCGACGACCTTCTCCGCGACCCGGCGCAGCTCCGCCTCGGCCGTGGGGTGGCAGGAGTAGCCCAGAGCGTCGACGTCGGCGCCGCCGTCGTGGTTGCGCACGGTGCCGACGAAGAGCGTCGTGCCGCCCGAGGCGTCGTCCCCGACCGCGCGGAAGACCTCGTCGACGGAGAGCGGGGTCTCCCGGATCGCGAGGAGCTTGATCGGATCGGCGGCGGCCTGCTCGCCGGGATGGTCAGACGTCGGTGCCATGGACCCATCGTGCCGTACGCGCGCGGGATCCCGGAATAGCGGTTTCGACCGGCGGTCGGCGGCCGCGGTAGGAGGGTCCTACAGACGGCCGCCGGGACGGGGCCCGGAGGCTCCGGCGTCGGTCAGATCCCGCGCCGCTTCCGCATCTGCCGGACGAGCGCCGCCGTACCGAGCAGCGCCACCGTCGCCCCCGCCGCGCCGGCCGCCGTGGCGTCCTTGCGGCCCAGGCGGCGGCCGACGACCGTGTGACGGCCCTGCACCTCGTCGAGGAGCGCCGTGAGGACCTCCTCGTTCGTCCACTTCGGCCGCCAGCCGGCGTCGTGCAGCCGTCCCACGCTCACCACCCAGGGGTGCATCGTGTACGCGAGGTCGCCCGCCGGGGACGGGGTGAGCCCGATGCGGTGGAGGCGGGCCGCCGCCCCGAGGGCGACGGCGGAGGGCAGCTCCATGCGGCGGATCCCGGAGAGCTCCTCGACCTCCTCCTGTTCCAGCCAGCCCTCGCAGCCGACCACGAACTCCCCTTCGACCTTCTCGAGGGCCGCGTACTCCAGGGCGCTGACCAGGTCGTCGACGTGGCAGAACTGCCAGGTGGGCCGGGACCCGGCGACGACGAGCAGCCGGGGCGACTCGAAGTAGCGGGTCAGGGCCGTGTCCGTACCGCCGACGAGGACGGCGGGGCGGACGACGGTCACGTGGAGCCCGGGGTGCGCGCGGGGCGCCCGGCGGCCGAGGCGCTCGATCTCCAGCATGTCGCCGACGCCGGTGGCCTCCGCGGTGGCCCTGAGCTCGGCGTCCTCGGAGAGCGGGATGTCGTTGTCGGGCAGGGCGCCGTAGACCATCGCGGAGGTGCACAGCACCACCCGGTGGACGCCGGCCGCCGCCGCCGCGGTCAGCACGGTCTGCGTACCGCGCACGTTGTAGGCCGTCCGGGCGGCGGGGTCGGTCTCCAGGTCGAGGTCGACGGCGAGGTGCACGACCACGTCGGCACCGCGCAGCTTCTCGGCGATGGCCGGATCGCGTACGTCGAGGATGTGCCAGTGCGCCTCGGCGACATCGCCCCGGCGCTCGTCGATGGCGATGATCTTCTTGATCTCGTCGGAGGCGGCGAGGCGTCTGGTCAGCAGGTCGCCGACCCCGGACGCGGCGCCGGTGACCGCGACGACGGGGCCGCGCGCGGCGGACCGGGTTGAGTGGTTTCGCGCTCCGCGAATCTGAGGGTCTGGGGAACTCACCGGGCGTCTCCAGCGGTTGTCTTCAGTACGTACACGCATGACGCGTACGGACCAGGTGGCGTCCATCCTGCCGCAGGGCGCGGCCCGGCGGAGCACCGAGCCCGTTTCCGGCCCGGTTGTCCGGCGGGACACCACCTACGCTGGTGGTGTGTAACGGGCAGTCGCCGTCGGCAGAGGCCGGCGGCCCTACGAGCCGAGGAAACCTGTGAGTGACACCCCATTCGGATTCGGCCTTCCGCCGGAGGAGCCGGAGAACGGCGACGAGGGCAAGAAGAAGGACCCCGCCGGAGGTGGCCAGGGGTCCGGCGGCCAGCCCGGCAACCCGTTCGGGGCGAACCCGTTCGGTTTCGGCGGACTGCCCGGCATGGGCGGTCAGAGCGGAGCGGACAATCCGTTCGCGGCGATGTTCGGCTCGCTGAACCCCAACGACCTTGGCGCCGCCTTCCAGCAGCTCGGCCAGATGCTGAGCTACGAGGGCGGTCCCGTGAACTGGGACATGGCCAAGCAGATCGCGCGCCAGGTCGTGGCCCAGGGCACCGCCGACGGCACCAAGGACGCCAGTGTGGGCCCGGCGGAGAAGTCCGCGGTCGAGGAGGCCGTGAGGCTCGCCGACCTGTGGCTGGACCAGGTCACCTCGCTGCCCTCCGGGGCGAACACGGCGGTGGCGTGGAGCCGCGCCGAGTGGGTCGAGGCGACGCTGCCCGCGTGGCAGCAGCTGGTGGACCCGGTCGCGGAGCGGGTCGGCGCGGCGATGGGCGATGTCCTGCCGGAGGAGATGCAGGCCATGGCCGGCCCGCTGATCGGCATGATGCGCTCCATGGGCGGCGCCATGTTCGGTCAGCAGATCGGGCAGGCCGTGGGCGCGCTCGCGGGTGAGGTCGTCGGTTCGACCGACGTGGGTCTTCCGCTCGGCCCGGCCAACCGGGCCGCGCTGCTGCCGCTGAACATCGAGGCCTTCGGCAAGGACCTGGGCGTGCCCTCGGACGAGGTGCGGCTCTACCTGGCCCTGCGCGAGGCCGCCCACCAGCGTCTCTTCGCGCACGTGCCGTGGCTGCGGGCGCACCTGTTCGGCGCGGTCGAGGGGTACGCGCGCGGGATCACGGTCGACACCTCGAAGCTGGAGGAGGCGGTGGGTCAGCTCGACCCGACGCAGCCGGAGCAGCTTCAGGAGGCGCTCCAGCAGGGCATGTTCCAGCCGGAGGACACCCCGCAGCAGAAGGCGGCGCTGGCCCGGCTGGAGACGGCGCTCGCCCTGGTGGAGGGCTGGGTGGACGCGGTGGTCCACGAGGCCGCCAAGTCCCGGCTGACCTCGGCGGACGCGCTGCGGGAGACGCTGCGGAGGCGTCGGGCCTCGGGCGGTCCCGCCGAGCAGACGTTCGCGACCCTGATCGGTCTGGAGCTGCGTCCCCGGCGGCTGCGGGACGCGGCGCGCCTGTGGGCCTCGCTCACGGACGCGCGCGGGGTCGACGGCCGGGACGGTCTGTGGGAGCACCCGGACATGCTGCCGACGGCGACCGACCTGGACGACCCCGACGGTTTCGTGCACCGCGAGCACCTGGACTTCTCCGAGCTGGACAAGATGCTCGGCGAGGCGGCGAAGGGCGACGCCCCGGAGGACGGGAACGGGGACGGCAAGGAGTGAGCCTGCACGACGACGCGGTCCTCGTACTGAAGGAGTACGGGGACCAGGAGGAGCTGCGGCAGCTCTACCTGGACCATCTGGGCGCGCATCCCGACGGCGTGTACAAGCCGTGCGGGGCCGGTCATCTCACCAGCAGCGCGCTGGTGGTCGACCCGGCGCGGGGCCGGGTGCTCCTCACCCTGCACCGGAAGCTGGGCATGTGGCTGCAGATGGGCGGCCACTGCGAGCCGGGCGACGCGACGGTGGAGGCGGCCGCGCTGCGGGAGGCGACGGAGGAGTCGGGGATCGGGGGCCTGAGCCTGCTGCCGGGCGGTCCGGTGCGGCTCGACCGGCATCCGATCCCGGCGCCCTGCCACTGGCACCTGGACGTGCAGTACGCGGCGCTCGCGCCGGCCGACGCGGTGGAGGCGATCAGCGAGGAGTCGCTGGACCTGCGCTGGTTCGCGTACGAGGAGGTGGCGGGCGTGGCGGACGTGTCCGTCGTCCGTCTCCTGGAGGGCACGCTCGCCCGCCTGTAGCGGGACACGGGGGAAGGGGCGGCCGCCGACGCGACCGCCCCTCATCCCGTTCCGGCGCTCAGTTCCAGGCGTTGTTCTGGTTCTGGGCGTGGGCACCGTGCTGTCCCGCGCCGAACTGGGCGGCGACGCCCTGCCCGATGGCCGCGTGCTGCGGGGGCATGACCTCACTGGGCTGGACGAGCGCGAATCCCTGGCCGAGGAAGCTGAGCTCCCAGCCCTCGCCCGTGTCCCCGCGACGGCGGCGGATGCTGGAGTTGTGCGTCTGCGCCTGCATCTGGACGCGCAGCCCGGTGGACCAGGCGACGATCGCGTCCGCGTCGACACTGACGTACTTGTCGGGCGTGACGTGCATCATCAGGGGCTGCCCCGAGGTCATCAGGGCGACCTTGCCACGGCCGGAGATGTTGAGCTGGTACTTGCCGGAGCCGGAGATGCCGTACTGGCTGTCGACGGCGATGACCTCGGTGTTGAGGGTCGAGTCGAGCGCCAGGACGTAGGCGCTGTCGACGGTCAGTCCCTCCTGCTCGACCTCCACCACGTGGACGTACTGGGCGAGGTTGGCGAAGTAGACCGTGCCCTGGCCGGAGCAGCGCATCAGGTCGAGGCCCTCACCGGTGCGGGCCTGGGCCCGCCGCTGGCTCGGGGTCTTGTACTCGCCGTCGAAGTCGACGAGCCCCTGGTACGCCACCATGGCGCCCTTGCGGGCGAGGACGTCGTCCTGGCCGGTGAGGCTGACCCGCAGGAGCTGCGGGTTCTGGAGGACGTACCGCTCCTGGCTCTGCTGTTCGGCGTGGTTGAAAAGCGGGCTCTGCATGGTGTGTTCTCGCTTCCCCTCAGCCCCGGACCCGCAGGCGGTCGGTGCTGTCCTCGCTCGGCTGTACGACGACGATGCCCTGGCCCGAGAAGGCCATCTGGTATGCCTCGCCGCTGCCCCGCCCGATCAGGGAGGACGCCTTGAAGCTGCGCTTGCCCTTGACCTTGAGCGACGGCGACCAGGCGACGAGCGCGTCCGGGTCGACGTAGGTCTCGTCGTCGCCGCGGCCGCAGTCGACCACGATCGGCGTGCCGCGCGAGGTCAGCGCGACCCAGCCGGTGCCCGAGATCTCCACGTTGAACAGGCCCTGGCCGGCGAACTTGGCGAGGCCCTTGACCTTCTCGACGCCCCACTGGAGGTGGGCGTCGAAGGCGAGGAGGTTGGTGCCGTTGACCGAGAGCGAGTCGTTCTGCAGGTTGATCACGACGACGTCGGCGCCGTAGTCGGCGAGGTAGAGCAGTCCGTCGCCGGAGCACTTCATGATCGGCGCGCCCTCGCCGGTGACCCACTGCTGGGCGACCTGGCGGGCGGCGGGCGGGTTGGGCTCGTAGGTGATGTACCCCTCGTAGGAGACCATCGAGCCGGTCCGGGCGTAGAGGTCCTGGCCGGAGGCCATGGCCACCTTGAGCATGGTGCGGCCGTGGTTCTCCATCCGGGCCGCGACGGGGGTCGGGGCGTAGCCCGCGAGTTGCTGGTTCATGACTTCGGGCTCCCTCAGACCTCGTAGGGCTGGACGACGATGAAGTTGCCGGGGGCGCCCCGGAACTGCAGGTTCACGGTCTCGCCGCTGTGGCCGGGGTAGGCGTTGCGCCGGAGCCGGACCTGGGTGGAGAGGATGACCTGGGACGCGGACGACCAGGCGACGACGGCGTTGCAGTCGGCGAAGGTCGTCGGCGTGACGGGCAGCACCACGGGGACGCCGTGGGTCTTCACGACGACGGTGCCGGTGCCCTGGAACTGCATGGTGAACAGGGCGCCGCCGGGAATGCCGTGGCCCTCGACGCGCCGCACCTCGTACTGGAGCGACTCGTCGAACGCGAGGACGTTCTCGGCGGAGACGCAGATGCCGTCGCCCTGGAGCTCGATCGGGTGCAGATGGGCGCCCTCCTCGGCGAGGAAGAGCTGACCGCGTCCGGTGCAGCGCATCAACTGCATCTCCTGGCCGGTGGCGTTGCCGACGATCCGGCCCGCGAAGCCCGCGCCCTTGTGGGAGAAGTCGACCTTGCCCTGGTACATGACCATGGAACCCTGCCGGGCGAGGACGGGGGTGCCGCCCATGGCGAGGTCGACCCGCATCAGCTGCTGGTTCTGCGGGGTCCAGCGGGCGCCGGTGGCGGTCTCCTTGTACGGCGCGAGCGCGGCCGCGAGTCCCGCGCCGGTCGCCGGCACGCCCTGCGGGACGCCGGGCTGCTGACCGTACGCCGGCTGCTGTCCGTACGGGGCGGGCGCGGCCTGCCCGTACGGCGCCTGCGGCGGCTGACCCTGGTACGGGCCGGGGGCCTGGCCCGGGACCTGTCCCGGGTACGGGCCGGGCGGCTGGCCCGGGACCTGTCCCGGGTACGAGCCGGGCGCCTGGCCCGGGACCTGTCCCGGGTACGAGCCGGGCGGCTGGCCCGGCACCTGGCCGTACTGGGGCGGCTGCGGCGGCTGTCCGTACGGCCCGGGGGCGGCGGGTGCGGGCGGCGGGACGGGCGCGGGTGCCATCGGGGACACCATCGTCGGCGCCGTGTGCACCGGCTGCGCGGGAGCGGGCGGCGGTGTCGGCGCCTGCGGCGCGCCGAACGCGGGCGCGGGAGCCGGTGCTGCGGGCGCGCCGAACGCGGGAGCCGGGGCCGCCGGTGCGCCGAAGGCCGGCGCGGGGGCCGGGGCGGCGGGTGCGCCGAAGGCCGGGGGCGTCGCCGTCTGCGGCGGCGGGGCGAAGCCCGGAGACCCTGCCTGCGGCTGGGCGGCAGGCGCCTCCTCGGCGACCTCGCCGCCGAAGTTCCGCAGGAGCGCGTCCAGGCCGCCGTCGAAGCCCTGGCCGACGGCGGCGAACCGCCACACGTCCTTGAGGTAGAAGTCGCCGAGCATCACGGCGCGCTCGGTGCTGAACTCCGCGCCCGTGAACGAGTACCGGGCGACCTCCTCGCCGCCGGCCACGATCCGCAGGTGACCGGGGCCGACCTGGGACATCTGGCCGGGGCCGTCGATCGTCGCGGTGAACGACAGCTTGTGGACGGAGGCGGGGATGCGGTCGAGGGTGACGCGGAACGACTCGGTGTCGCCGGACTGGGCGCCGAGCAGCTGGACGGACTCCTCGGGAGTCTTCGGCTGGTTGAAGAAGACGAAGTAGCGGTCGTCGGAGAGCCGCTCTTCCGCGTCGAGACCGAAACAGCTGATGTCGAAGGTCAACCCGGGCGCCGCGATCTGCACACCTACGTACAGATCGGTTCCCGCGGTGAGATCACTGATCTTGGCCTTGTGGCCGCGTTGGAATTCCCTGGCCATGCGTTACGACCGTCCCCCATCCCGAATGCCGATTGCTCGCGCCAGGCTAACCGCTGAGTACGACATTGAGACAGGCCAGGTCGTTTTCGGTACGGAATCGGGAAACCCGCTCCCGCGCGCGTGCCGCCGCCGTCACTCCTCGTGAGGGGCGGGGAGGTGCGGCAGTCGCGCGGCGGCGACCACGCCCTCCAGGTACCCGCGCGCCCGCTCGGTGCGCGGGTACGCCTCCAGGAGCCGCCAGAACCGGGGGCCGTGACCGGGGACGAGCAGATGGGCCAGCTCGTGCAGGAGGACGTAGTCGACGACGTACTCGGGCATGCCCTGGAGCCGGTGGGAGAGCCGGATGCTGCCCTCGGAGGGGGTGCAGGAGCCCCAGCGGGTGTTCTGGTTGGTGACCCAGCGCACGGAGCGCGGGCGGGCCCGGCCGCCGAAGTACTGCTCCGACAGGCGCGTCGCCCGCTCCGTCAGCTCCCGGTCCCCGAGAACGCTGCGGCTCTCCTGGGCGGCGAGCTTGTCGAGCATGACGCCCACCCAGCGGCGCTCCTCCGCCTCGGACATCCGAGCAGGGATGAGGACCACGGTCCGGTCGCCCTCGCGGTAGGCCGACACGGTTCTCCTCCGCCGCGGACTTCTGCGGACCTCGACCGCACTCGTCCCCGCACCGCGGTGCGGGGAGTCGGTCACGCTGCGCTGTGAATCGGCGGGCACGGCCCCGACGTTACCCGCAGGCGGCGGGCGAAGTCCCGTCCGTGGAGTGGTTTCGGGAACCATCCGCCCCCTCTCCGCCCCATTCGAATGACTAATCCCCTTGCCTGTGGACAACTTTCGGCGGCCGTCACGGCCGCGGGGCATTCTCACCCCGGGACAGCGAAAAGGCCGTTGTCGATCTTGGGTGAGGGATGAGGACGAGGGATGAGGGTGAGGGAAATGCATCCGATGGTGAAACCGGCGCTGCGACGCGCCTGGCGGGGTCTGCGCCGCGTCCAGTTCGGCGTCACTCCCGCGCACGCGGTGGTGCTGGACCCCGTCGACCCGGACACGGAAGCCCTGCTCGGACTGCTCGACGGCACCCGCGGGACCGAGCTGCTGCGGGCCGAGGCGCGGGCGCGCGGCCTGCCGGACGGACGCCTGGAGGCGCTCGTCCACCGGCTCGGGTCGGCCGGGCTGCTCACCGAGGCCACGGCCGGACGGCCCGGGAGGGCCGGGCCCAAGGCCGGTTCGGTCGACCCCGCCCTCGATCCGCTCCGCGCCGACCTGGCCTCCCTCTCCGTGGTCCACCCCGAGCCGGAGCGTGCGGTACGGACACTGGCGGCCCGACGGGCCCTGCGCGTCCAGGTCCGGGGTGCCGGACGAGTGGGGGCGACGGTGGCGGCGCTCCTCTCGGCGGCGGGCGTGGGTCAGGTCGAGGTGGTGGACTCGGGCCGGGTCGAGCCCTGGGAGACGGCCCCCGGCGGACTGCCGGCCGAGTCCGTCGGCGAGCGCCGGGCGAACGCGGCCCGTCGCTTGGTCGGCCGCTGGCGCACCGGACGCGGCCGACCGACGTCCTCGACCGGCCCGGCGGCGGGACGGAGCGGGCCGGGCGAGCGGGCCGCCGGGGTTGGGCTCTCCCTCGTCGTCGTGACGCCCCGGGACGGTCTCGGCGCGTACGTCCCCGATCCGCTCCCGGCCGAGCGATGGGTCGCCACCGGCACCCCCCACCTCTACGCCGGGGTCCTGGAGGCGACGGGGACGGTCGGGCCGCTCGTGCTGCCGGGCGGCACCGCCTGCGCGCGATGTCTCCAGGAGGCGCGCACCGACCGCGAGCCGGACTGGCCCCGGCTGCTCGCCCAGTGGCGCTCCGGCGCACCGCATCCGCTGCCCGCCTGCGACCTGGGCCTCGCGACGGCGGTGGCGGGCCTGGCCGCCGCCCACGCGCTGGCCTTTCTGGACGGGGACCTCCCGGCGAGCACGGGCACCCGCTGGGAGGCGTCACTGCCGTTCCTCGAGTGGCGGGCGGAGCGGATGGGACCGCACCCGAACTGCCCCTGCGGGGCGTTCCGCGGACGAGAGGGGGAGCGCGCCTCGGCAGCCGGAAGGGCGCAGGACACAATGGCGGGGTAACCGCCCTGCGCGGCACGACAGTCTGGGACTTGGAGGGGCACATGTCTGATCTTCCCCGGAAGGCGGTCACCCGGACCGTCAAGTTGGCCGCGCTGCCACTGGGCTTCGCGGGCCGGGCCACCTGGGGCCTGGGCAAACGGATCGGCGGCAGATCGGCGGAGCTCGTCGCCCGTGAGGTGCAGCAGCGCACGGCCGAGCAGTTGTTCAAGGTGCTCGGCGAGCTCAAGGGCGGGGCGATGAAGCTCGGGCAGGCGCTGTCCGTCTTCGAGTCCGCGCTCCCGGAGGAGGTGGCCGGGCCCTACCGGGCGGCGCTGACGAAACTCCAGGACGCGGCGCCACCGATGCCGACGCGGACGGTGCACGCCGTCCTCGAAGAGCGGCTGGGCCCCGACTGGCGGGAACTGTTCCTGGAGTTCGAGGACAAGCCCTCGGCGGCGGCCTCGATCGGGCAGGTCCACCGGGCCGTGTGGCACGACGGGCGCGAGGTCGCGGTGAAGGTGCAGTACCCGGGCGCCGGTGAGGCACTGCTCTCCGACCTGGCGCAGTTGAGCCGCTTCGCCCGGCTGCTCGGCCCGCTCGTCCCCGGCATGGACATCAAACCCCTGATCACCGAGATGCGGGACCGGGTCTCCGAGGAGTTGGACTACGCCCTGGAGGCGGAGTCCCAGCAGAGGCACGCCGAGGTGTTCGCGGACGATCCCGACGTGGTGGTACCGGCGGTGGTGCACCAGTCGGAGCAGATCCTGGTGACCGAGTGGATCGACGGGGTCCCGCTGTCCGAGGTGATAGCGGACGGCACGGAGGAGCAGCGGGACAGGGCGGGCCAGTTGCTGGCCCGCTTCCTCTTCTCGGGCCCCGCACGCACGGGCCTGCTGCACGCCGATCCGCACCCGGGGAACTTCCGGCTGCTGCCGGGCGGCGAGGACGAGGGCCCGGAGGGCTGGCGCCTCGGGGTGCTCGACTTCGGCACCGTGGACCGGCTGCCGGACGGGCTGCCGGAGACGATCGGGACGTGTCTGCGGAAGACGCTCGAAGGTGAGGCCGAGACGGTCTACGAGCTGCTGCGCGCGGAGGGCTTCGTCAAGGAGTCCGTGGTGCTCGACCCGGACGCGGTCCTGGAGTACCTGCTGCCGATCATCGAGCCGGCCGAGGCGGAGTCCTTCGTCTTCACCCGAGGCTGGCTGCGCGCCCAGGCGGCCCGGGTCGCCGACATCCGCTCCCCCGCCCACCAGTTGGGCAAGCAGCTCAATCTGCCGCCCTCGTACCTGCTGATACACCGGGTGACGTTGAGCACCATCGGGGTGCTGTGCCAGCTCAACGCGACGGTGCGTCTTCGGGCCGAACTGGAGGAGTGGCTGCCGGGATTCGTGGCACCCGCGCCCTGAGCGTGGTGCGGGTCACGGCCGGGGAGCCGCGCCCGGAGGCACCACACCGGCTCGGGGGCGTCACCACCAGGAGGAGTCGAGACGGCTCTCGATGGCGCGGATGTTGGCGCGGGCGCAGTCCTCGCAGAAGTACGTGCGCCGACCGTTCTCCACCGAACAGGTCCAGGTCAGCGGCAGGGTTTCGGCGGTCTTGCCGCAGCGCGCGCAGGCGACGGGTCCCTCGGGGGTGCGGGCGTCGTTCATCTTCACGACGATAACCCGACAGTGCACCGCGGCCCCGACAACGCACCGCGGGGGCCGGTCCGTCAGGACCGGCCCCCGCGATAGCGCCCGGAGGGGCGCGATGTCAGCTAGTGCATGACGGCCATGGCCAGCGCGCGGCGGGCGCGCAGCGAGACGCGCTCCGCGCGGCGCTGCATACGGCGGGCGGCGACCAGGCGCACGGCGTGGCGTTCCGCGTCGGCCTCACGCTGTCGCTCGTGCATATGGGCACGGGCGAGGGCTTCTGGGATGAGTTGCATTTCACGGGTCCTGTTCTGACGCGCGGTGGGCGCGGCGGCGGGGGAGAAGGCTGGGGTCGCGGAGCCGGCGGGCTCGCTCGTGGAAGAGGTCATCGGGGCCTGCTTCTGGGGATCGTGCGTGAGGGGACGGTCGATGGTTCCGGTGACGCTCATGCCGCGACCGGGTTCTTGCGCGGGCGGCCGCGGGGCCGCTTGCGGGCGACGACCACGCCCTGGACGAAGAGCTCGCCACCCCAGACACCCCAGGGCTCGCGGCGCTCCTTGGCGCCGGCCAGGCAGGCCGCCATGAGCGGGCAGGTCCGGCAGAGGGACTTCGCGTACTCGACGTCGGCCGGGGACTCCGCGAAGAAGACCTCGGGGTCGTAGGCGCGACACGGGACGGGGACGCCGAGGTTCTCGATGGCGTCGTCGAGCGCGGTGAGCGCGGTGAGGGGGGTCAAAGCGGGGTCCTCCGTGAGGCCGGGCAGGGGGATCGAATCGGAAGGCGGTACGGACGGGGCGTGCGCTTCGAGTTGCACGGTGGTCTTTCCTCGTCTGGTCGTTCCGGCCTGTTGACCGGGGTTTCGGCTGGTACCGGGTGTGTCTGTCCCGAGGCGCCTTCGGGCCGTCGCCCCCGTTCGGGGACAAACAGAAGGGCCGCGGATCCCGGGTGGGGTTCCGCGGCCCTGAAGGCGCCGGTCTGATCATGGATCAGACTGGATCACTCCAGGGTTCGAGCCCACGGAAGGCCCACATCATGTGGTGGTGCTGCGTCGTCTGCTGGTTGCCGGCACCGGTCGCCGCAAAGCCATAGGCCGTGGCCTTGCCTGCTGCTACTGCTCCCAGTGCCTTGGTCGGTCGCTCGTCGCGCCGCTCGATGACGGCCGCACCGAGACCGGAAAGACCGGTGACGGGCAGGCCGGCGACGGGCAGACCGGTGCCGATGAACGCCGAGGCGGAGAAGCCGAGCGGGCAGACGGAGACGACCGAGCGATCGGTCATTTTGGCGGTGCTGAAGGAGCTGGCGGTGCTGACGAAGCGGGCGGTGGTGCTGGCCTGAATCGTGTTGCTGATCACTGGATTCGCCTCCTCTCGGCGTCTCGGAGGGTTGGGGCGCGAGCCCGGTCCCTCATGTTTATTTGGACAAGTACAGCACGAGGACAGGGCTTCGAAGAAGCCGCTGTTTCCGTGGTTAAGAACCTATGGGGCTTGACGGGGCGGGCGCAAACTATTTTTCCGACGAGTTTTCCTCAGCTCTCGTCGTCTCCCGCTCCTCCCTCCCCACCTGCGCAGATGGCCAGGACGTCGTCCCCGAAACGGTCCAGCTTGCGGGCGCCGACGCCGGAGATCGAGGAGAGCTCCCCGCCGGTGGCGGGGACGCGCTCGGCGATGGCCATCAGCGTCTTGTCGGTGAACACGCAATACGCGGGCTGGCCGAGCTCCCTGGCCTGTTCCGAGCGCCAGTCGCGCAGCCGCTCGTAGAGCCCCTCGTCCATGTCCGAGGGGCAGTCCTCGCAGCGCATCAGCTTCATCGCGCCCGCCTCGGTGAGGGTCGCGCCGCAGACCCGGCACCGGACGGGCCCGCGCGGCTTGCGCCGGCCGGTCGGGCCGCCCCCCCGCTCGAACGAGCCGGAAGCGCCGACACCGACGGGGCCGAGGGCACCGGAGCCGGGCCGCAGCCCCTTCAGGAAGCGGCTGGGGCGCCGGGAGGCCCGGCCGCCCGGTGAGCGGGAGAGCGCCCAGGACAGGGTGAGGTGGACCCGGGAACGGGTGACGCCGACGTACAGCAGCCGCCGCTCCTCCTCGACCTGCTCGTCGGTCTTGGCGTAGGTGATGGGCATCATGCCCTCGGTGAGGCCGACCAGGAAGACGGCGTCCCATTCGAGGCCCTTGGCGGCGTGCAGCGAGGCGAGGGTGACGCCCTGGACGGTGGGGGCGTGCTGGGCGGCGGCCCGCTCGTCGAGTTCGCCGACCAGGTCGGAGAGGGTGGCGCCGGACTTGGCGCGGGCGAAGTCCTCGGCGAGCCTGACGAGGGCGGCGAGGGACTCCCAGCGGTCGCGGACGGCGCCGGAGCCCGCGGGGGGCTCGCCGGTCCAGCCGCGTCCGGACAGGACCGCCCGGGTCTGCGCGGGCAGGTCCTCGGCGCCGTCGAGCAGCGAGTCGTTGGCGCCGAAGCGGGCCGCCCCGCGCAGGGCCGCCAAGGCCTCCCGTACCTCCTGGCGCTCGAAGAAGCGCTCGGCGCCGCGGAGCTGGTACGGCACTCCGGCGTCGGCGAGGGCCTGCTCGTACACCTCGGACTGGGCGTTGATCCGGTAGAGGACGGCGATCTCGCCGGCCGGGACCCCGGCGGCGATGAGGTCGCGGATGCGCCGGGCGGTGCCCTCGGCCTCGGCCGGCTCGTCGGGGTACTCCGTGTAGACGGGCTCGGGGCCCGGGTCGCGCTGGGAGATCAGCTCGAGGCGGTTGTCGGCGGCCCGGCCGCGGGCCTGGCTGAGCAGTCCGTTGGCGAGGTGGACGACCTGCGGGGTGGAGCGGTAGTCGCGGACGAGTTTGACGACCGTGGCGCCCGGGTGCCGGGTGCGGAAGTTCAGCAGGTGGTCGGGGGTGGCGCCGGTGAAGGAGTAGATGGTCTGGCTGGCGTCCCCGACGACGCAGAGGTTGTCGCGGTCGCCGAGCCACAGGTCGAGCAGCCGCTGCTGGAGCGGGGACACGTCCTGGTACTCGTCCACCACGAAGTGCTGGTACTGGCTGCGGATCTGGTCGGCGATGTCGTGCCGGTCCTGGAGGATGCCGACGGTGAGGAGCAGCACGTCCTCGAAGTCGATCACCGAGCGGTCGCGCTTCAGCTGCTCGTACATCGCATAGATCTGGCCGATCTCGGCCGGGTCCCGGGGGGCGTCCCGCGCGGCCTTGGCGACGACGGCCGGGTAGTCGGCGGGGACGGTCTGGGTGACCTTGGCCCATTCGATCTCGCTGGTGACGTCCCTCAGCTCGTTGCGGTCGAGCCGGACCCGGCAGCGGGCCGCGGCCTCGGCGACCAGCTGGACCTTCCGCTCCAGGAGCCGGGGCAGATCTCCACCGACGGCTTTCGGCCAGAAGAACTGGAGCTGGCGCAGGGCCGCGGAGTGGAACGTACGGGCCTGGACGCCGCCCGCGCCGAGCTGGCGGAGCCGGCCGCGCATCTCGCCCGCGGCGCGGTTGGTGAACGTGACGGCCAGCACACTGGCGGGCTGGAGTATGCCCGCCCGCACCCCGTACGCGATCCGGTGGGTGATGGCCCGCGTCTTGCCCGTGCCGGCTCCCGCCAGCACGCACACCGGGCCGCTCAGGGCCAGGGCGACCTCGCGCTGCTCGGGGTCGAGCCCGTCGAGCACCGCGTCGGCCGTCTCCGGGACCTGCGGGAAAAGAGTGGAGTGCGTTGCTGCTGTCACCCCCCAATGCTGCCAGGTCGCGGGAGGTCGGTGCCGAGGCTTGTCCACAGGACCGGGGCTGCGGTCATACGAATGCCGGGAATGGCGGGGCCGGGCCGTACGTTCTCCTACTCGGCACCCGTCAGCGAACAAGAGGAGCGCCTCGCCATGCAGGGCACTGTGACGATGTACAGCACCACGTGGTGCGGCTACTGCCGTCGGCTGAAGAGCCAGATGGACCGTGAGGGCATCGCGTACACCGAGATCAACATCGAGCAGGACCCCGAGTCGGCGGCGTTCGTCGAGAAGGCCAACGGCGGCAACCAGACGGTGCCGACCGTCCTCTTCCCGGACGGGTCGACCCTGACGAACCCGAGCCTCGCGCAGGTCAAGCAGAAGGTCGGCGTCTGAGGAACCCTCCGCCGTATGACGAGAGCCCCGACCGTCCGGTCGGGGCTCTCGTC